>JAJDNY010000153.1 GCA_022340425.1 Desulfobacteraceae bacterium
TTTCCCTTTTTTCATGTCAAAAATTTTTATTATTGATCACAGGGTATCGGTAAAAAACGGGTAACCGGGCGGATTTTTCCCTGGACATCGCAGCACAGAGCAAAAAAGCCGGCGGGAAAAAAGGCCACAAAAGGCACCGGCAATATATGCTGAAACCCAGCCAAACCGAGCAGGTCAAACCCGCGTGCTACCCCTTCGAGAACACCGGTTTTCCGGCAACCCAGCCCGACCTTTCCCGGATCCACGCCTAACCTTCTCACACCTTTGACCAGAAACATTCGCACTAACCCAAATCATTCCCACCTTGGTTTGCCTTGGCTTAAAAAGGTTCAACAAAAGCTCCGCTATGATTATGAGTGAATTTACAAAAAGTAAAATGGGCATACAAAAATTCACAATAAATCAGCTTATTACATTATTTTTACTTAAGAACAAGCACTCTTGAACGGGCTGCACAAGGACACTTCTTGCAATTGGCTCTCAACTTGCCCATGTTGCACATCGTGAAATTTTTTGCTAGTAGTGGAAAAGAGAAGTTTTTATCAACCCCAAAAGAAAGGAGAGGCGACATGAGGGCAAAAAAGCAAATTCACCCGGCAATTCCGAAGCTTAAAAACGAGATGGATAAGGGGAATCTTTCCCGGCGTGAATTTATCCACTACAGCGCGCTGCTCGGCTTGAGTGTAACCGCTGCCGGTCAACTCGCCGGGATGGTGCTGCCCAAAAAGCTTGCAGCTGCGGATATCAAACGCGGTGGGGTTCTCCGTGTATCCCAGCAAATCCAAAAGATCGACCACCCGGCACGTTTTTCCTGGCTTATGCCGTCAAACGCCACCCGTCAGATTTGGGAGTATATGACCTTCACGGACGAAAACAATTTTACCCATCCTTACCTCTGCGAAAGCTGGGAGGCCAGCGATGATTTGAAGACGTGGACCTTCAACGTCCGCCAAGGCGTGACCTTCAACAACGGCGACACCTTTACTGCAGATGACTGCATTTTTACCATTCAGCAGTGGCTGGATGATGCCGTTGGTTCTTCTCTCAAGGGTTTTGTGGGCAGCTATCTGGAAACCTCGGGCATTGAAAAAATCAATGACTACCAGTTCAAACTTCACCTGAAAAGCCCAGCCATTTCCCTGCCTGAAGATTTCTACCAGTATACCGCCCAGGTGGTTAATCATCGCACCTTCGAAGGTGACATGAAGAAAGCCCCCCACGGCACCGGACCGTTCGTGCTTGATACGTACAAGGAAGGCGAGATCTGCATTGTCAAGGCGCGAAAGGACTACTGGCAGAAAGGGGCTGACGACCAGCCCTTGCCATACCTGGATGAAATTCGTTTCATCGATATGGGGGGTGAGAAAGCCCCCCAAATCGCCGCTCTGAAGTCAGGCGATATCGATTTGATCGACGCCTCCGACAGCCCAGGCCCCGACATCATGAAAGCAGTCAAGGGTGACGGCCACATTAAAATCATTCCGGTGACCACGGCTACCACCCGCGTCCTGCGCATGCGGGCAGACCTCAAGCCCTGGAATGACAATCGCGTCCGCAAGGCCCTCAAGCTCTGTCAGCACCGCGAGAAAATCCTTGCCCTGGCCTACCAGGGTGAGGGTATGCAGGGACAAGATTTCCACGTATATCCAAAACATCCGGGCTATTGCGAGAAACCGGTGCCCCAGTATGATCCGGATCAGGCCAAACAATTGCTTGAGGAAGCCGGCTACCCAAACGGCATCGACGTCAATATTGCCGTCGGTTCGGAATGGACCGACGTCGTGCGCTACGCAGAAGTGCTCAAAGAGGACGCGGCGCCTGCCGGTTTTCGTGTCAACATCAAAACCATGACAACCAGCCAATACTGGGACAAGTGGACAGAAGAGGATCTGGGCATCACACCGTGGACCCATCGACCCTTGGAAACCATGGTTCTCAATGCCGCTTATACTGCTGATGAGAACGGCAAACCGGTTCCCTGGAACGAGACGCGCTGGGTAGACAAAGAGTTCAGCGAACTGCTGACCCAGGCAAGCGGGACCCTGGATGTCGAGACGCGCAGAGGAATCATGTGCAAGCTCGAGGACATTCAAATGGAGCGCGGCTCAATCGGCATCGCCTACTGGATGAACACCTGGATGTGTCCCAACAAGAAAATTCAAAACGTCATCGCTCACCCCAACCTGCTGCTTTTGCTTAACGAGGTTTGGCTGGACGGCTAACCTCGAGTTAAACGGGTTGGTTGAAGTCCCGGTATAAGGGCCCCGGTAAAAAAGGGAGGCGTTGAAACGCCTCTCCTTCTTGCGGCAATTTCGATCTAAGATTATTCAGTCTTTTTCTCTTGCCTTGCTTTTTTCGGATGCACCACCGGTTCGAGTTTCATCAGCTCTTCGAGGGGTATGTGGCAGAGGATGCGATGGCCCGATTCGTTCTGCTGCCAGGGCGGTTTTTCAGTTTCGCAGATCCGGCCGCCGTCGGGCAGCATCTCGGCCCGCCGGGGGCAGCGGGTGTGAAAATAGCATCCTGAGGGGGGATTGAGGGCACTGGGCACGTTGCCGCTCAGGCGGATATCTTTTTGCTCGGCCTCCGGGTCGGCAATGGGCACCGCCGACAGCAGGGCTTCGGTATAAGGATGATAGGGCGGGTCGTAAATTTTTTCTGCCGGGCCGATCTCGACGATGCGCCCAAGGTACATCACGGCGATGTCGTCGGAGAAATAACGCACCACGCTTAAATCGTGGGCGATGAATATCATCGACGAGCCAAAGGCCTGCTGGATCTCCAGCAGAAGGTTTATCACCGCCGCCTGGACACTGACATCCAAAGCAGAAACCGGCTCATCGCAGATGATCAGGTCCGGCCGACTTGCCAGGGCGCGTGCGATGCCCACCCGCTGCTTCTCGCCCCCGGAAAGCTGCCGCGGCAGCCGGTCGTAGTAGGTTCCAGACAACCGCACGGCTTTGAGCAGACGAATCACTTCGTTCTTGACCTGACTGCGCGGCACTGTCTTGAAGCGCTGGATCGGGCGCGCTATCTGCCGACCCACGGTATAGGAGGGGTTGAGGGTCGAATCCGGGTTTTGAAACACCATCTGCATTTCCTTGATCAACGCCGTGTCCCTGGAGGTAACCCCCTCCTCGACCTCGATGCCTAAAAACTGCATTTTGCCGCCGGTCAGCGGCTCCAGTCCGATGAGCCCCTTGACCAAGGAGGATTTGCCGCAGCCGGATTCCCCCACCAGCCCCAGGGTACGGCCCTTGGCCACCCGCAGGCTTACGTCATCCACCGCCTTGACGTACTTCTTCTCACCCAGGCCGAACAGGCTGATGACACTGTCGGCGGCTTTGGGATACCAGATCTTTAAATTCTCCGAATCCAGGGCAACGTCATTTTTTTGCCTGTCCTTCTGATTCGCTATGACCTCCTTGGCTTTTTTAGCTCTGCACTTGCGCCGGATGGTCTTGGGGCGCGATTCGATGTCCGTGGCGTAGAAGCAACGGGCGGCGTGCTCCGGGGAGAGTTGAACCATGCCGGGCCGGGTCTCCAAACATTCGCCCGTGGCATAGTCGCAGCGCGGTGCAAAAATGCAGGCGTTCTGAGGACGATCAGCCGGGGCCGGCACACGCCCGCGAATGGGGTAAAGCACCGAGTCCAGCTTGCTGTCCCCCAGTTTGGGCACCGCCGAAATCAACCCGCGGGTATAGGGATGGCTGGGGCTCTTGAAAATCTCCACTACGGTGCCCTTCTCCACCATTTGGCCGGCGTACATGACACACAGAAAATCGCTCACCCGAGCCACAACCCCTAAATTGTGGGTGATGAAAATATTAGCCGCCTTGAAGTCCTGCTTGAGCTCCTCGATCAAGTCCAAGACCGCCGCTTCCACGGTGACATCCAAGGCCGTGGTGGGTTCGTCCATTATCAGCAAGGCCGGATTGTTGAGCATCGCCATGGCGATGACCACCCGCTGCTGCTGACCGCCGGAGATCTGGTGGGAGTAGCGCCTCATCACATCCTCGGGGTCGGGCATATTGACCCGTTTGAGCATGCGGACACACCGTTTCCATGCGTCCTTTGTGGAGATATCCCTGTGGCAGGTGAGCACCTCGGTCAGTTGTTCACCCAACCGCATGGATGGATTGAGGGACTGCATGGGATCCTGAAACACCATGGCGATACTGTTGCCGCGGATCTTTTTGAGCTCGGCCTGGCTGCGGTTGACCAGTTCGGTTTGTTGGAAGCGGATGTGCCCGCCGGTGATCTTGCCGTTGGGCCCCAAGTGATTGACGATGCCGTAGGCGATGGTGCTCTTACCGCAACCGGATTCACCCACCAGACCCACGGTTTCGCCCTCGCGCACGCAGAAAGAGACATCGCGCACGGCCTCCACGTCCCCCTTGCGCGTTTCATAGGAGATGCTCAAATGCTCCACATCGAGCACAATTTCCGATTTTTCGCTGACCAGTTCAATCATTGAACCTCTCATCGTGTAAAAACCAAGCTTCCCCGCGCGTCAACCTTCGGCCTGTGCGCCGTTTCATTGATAGCGCATGGACTCCTCCCGAATTCCGTCAGCCAAAAGGTTCAGCCCCACCACCAGCGAGGCGATGGCCAGCGACGGCCACAAGGCGGCCCAGGGGCTGCCTGCCAGAATAAACTCGCGCCCCTTGGCCACCATGGAGCCCCAGTCCGGCGATGGCGGGGGGATGCCCAGGCCAAGAAAGCCCAGGGTTCCCATGGCGAAGATCGCGTATCCCACCCGCAACATGGCGTCCACTATGATAGGGCCGCGGGCGTTGGGCAGAATCTCCACGAACATGATGAACCAGGCGTTTTCCCCCCGGGTCTCGGCGGCACGGATGTATTCGCGCGTACGGATGTCCAAAGATAGGCTGCGAACAAGTCGGGCGATGCCCGGCGTGCCCACTATGGTCATGGCCAAAACGACGTTGATGGCCGATGCGCCCAGCGCGGCCATGATAATCATGTAGAGTAGGATGATTGGCACGGCCATCATGGCGTCCAGCAGGCGCATGGTGATCTCGTCCACCCAGCCGCCGTGGTAGCCGCTGACCAGCCCCAATGTCGTACCCACGATCAAGGCCACGAGTACACCCCAAACGGCGGTTCCCCCCGGTATCCAGAGATTTTCGCTAATGGGCATAATCACCAGCACCACGCGGGCGCCGTAAATCAGGCGGGACCACAGATCGCGTCCCAGTTCGTCGGTACCCAGAATGTGCTCCGTGCTGGGGCCGCTGTTGGGATTTTTCCAGTCCTGCTCCAGGGGGCCGTAGGGTGTCAGCAGGGGGGCGAAAATAGCCACGAAAATCCAAAATAGAACCAAAAACAGGCCCACCGTGGCGGTCTTGGAAGCCCATAGGAAATCGACACCGTCTCTCATTCGCGAGAGAAGCGTTCGTCGCTCGCTTTTCAGCGGTGGGTTTTCGTCAAGCGAATTGTCGGATGCAGCAACTTGCGCGCCGTCGGGCATGATGCTCCTCACTGTTGTCTGTTCGCCGGCCATCGGCCTGAAAATAAAGCGCTACGCGTATCGAATGCGCGGATTGAGAAAAGTGTATACGATATCGGCCACCAGCTGGGTGCCAACGGCCAGCAGCACCAGAATCATGGCCCCGGCCTCAAGGCCGTTGATGTCCTTGAACAGGGCCGATTCGAGCAGGTACTTGCCCAAACCGGGATAGCCAAAGACCACCTCGACGATGACGATGCCGCCCATAAGCCAGTTGACATGCAGCATGATCACGGTGATCGGCGCCATCAAGGCGTTGCGGACGGCATGCTTGAAGACAATGCGCCAATATGGCAGCCCCTTGAGATACGCCGTACGGATATAAGGAGATTTCATCACTTCCACCATGCTGGCCCGGGTGATGCGCAGAATGTAGCCCAACTCCACCAGCGTCAGGGTCAATACCGGCAAAATCAGCATGTCCAGGCGTTCCCAGGGCGCTTTTTCGCCAAACACCGTGGCACCGGGAACAATCTGCAGCCAGACCGCCATGATCAGGATCAGGAAAATACCGGTGGCAAATTCGGGTATTACCGAGAACATCATACCGCCGATGGACAGCACGCGGTCCTTGAGCGAGCCCTCCTTGAGGCCGGCGATCATGCCCAGCAGCAGGGCGGTGGGCATCACCAGCACAAAGGCGATGCCGGCCAAGACCATGGAGTTGCGCAGGCGGGTGAAAATCGTGTCGGCCACGGGCCGGCCGGTGCGCAAGGAGACGCCGGGATCACCACGAATAAATCCTTTTTTCAGGGGAATGTACTCCACAGGCCCTCCGGTGGTCTTCATCCAGCCGGTGCCCATGACAAAAGTCCAAACCTCCAGGTCGGTGCCCTTTTCCCAGCGCACGACATTGTTCGCCGTGTCCACCCCCCAGGCGATTTGGCCGCCGTCCGGCCCGGGCTGCCAGCGGTCGTTGTCCGTTTGCCGCACCGGTTCGCCCAAGCCTTTGGGGAGGGTGATGGCGACGATATCTTCGCCCTCCAACTTCCAGCGCACCAAGTCCCCGTTGGATCGAACTGCCCACCACTCTACAAAACCGTCATTGTTGGTAAGCCTTTCGAGTGGCATGCCCACCTTGCCTTCCGCCAGCCAGTCGCTGCCCAGCAACCAGCGAATGTAGCGGATGTGAACCGGCTTATCCAAACCCATCTGGGCCAAAAAGGAGGCTTCCTGCTCCGGGGTGATAAAGGCACCGAGTACGTTCTTGGCCACATTCCCCGGAGAGGCTTCGGTAATCAGAAAGACCGCCACCGATACCAGCAACATGGTTAAAACCAGTAATAAGAATCGTCTGATAATGAACTTAGCCATGATGATGTCCTGTGAAATATCAACGCGGCACCGCAGGCAACACAGCGTTGAAGCATACGCGCATAAACCGCTGAACGCCAAAGATTGGCGGGAGGATAATTCTAAGCTATACTAAAAAGAAATTAATTACTATCAAACTTGTGTAATTATTTCAACTAGTAATAATTAAGAGTAATTTCGCAGCCATTTCGAAGCAGTGCCTGTTGACAGGTAAAAAAACAGCCAACAATTTGATCCGGTTAGAAATTTTGATTACTTACCTTGTACTACGTTTAGCCGCTCATAATCCCGCCACTCCAATAAAGTACTCATGGATAAGCAAAACCGGTTAAAAAATTTGAGTATCTGATCACAGGGGTGTGGATCCAGGAGAGGTCGGGATGAATCCGCTGGGCGTTTCCGCCGGACAAAACGGCGATTGGGTTTGACACGTCTTGCGATTTCGCAGATATAGGGGGCATGGGTATCATCGCCGGGCGGGGCCACACATTGGCGCTTTGGCTGCTATTCGGCGGCGCCGGCAATTTCACGCGCCTCACCGACCGGGCCGGGGCAGCGCCTCCCATTTAACCCTACAATTTTTTTTTGCGAGGAGATTCCCATGACGCTCAAAAAAGTGGGCATCCTGACCGGAGGCGGCGACTGCTCCGGCCTGAATGCGGTCATCCGGGCCGTCACGCGGGCGGCCATTATCCAGGAAAATTGCAAGGTAATCGGCATCGAAGAGGGGTTTGAGGGGCTGGTGTGCAACCGCACTCAGGAGCTGACCATCCGTTCGACGCGGGACATCCTGACCCTCGGGGGCACGATTCTCGGCACCACCAACAAGGGCAACCCCTTTGCGTACCGCGAATACACCCCCGATGGCGGGATCCGCGTCCATGACTATTCCGAGCGGGCCCTCGAGAACTTCAAAGCCCTCGGGCTGGACTGTCTGATGGTGGTCGGTGGCGAGGGCACCATGGAGATCGCCTACCGGCTATTCGAAATGGGCGTCCCGGTGATCGGCATTCCCAAGACCATCGACAACGACCTGGAGATGACCGACTACACCTTCGGTTTTCAAACCGCCGTGGAGGTGGCCAGCGACGCCATGGACCGTTTGCACACCACCGGCCGCAGCCACCGGCGGGTGATGATCCTGGAGGTCATGGGCCGCAACGCCGGCTGGATCGCCCTGGAGGCCGGAATCGCCGGCGGCGCGCACGTCATTCTGATTCCCGAAATCCCCTACCGGATTGAGAACATCGTGGAGAAAATCCGGCTGCGGGCGGAAGGCGGCAGCCCCTACAGCATCGTCATGGTAGCCGAGGGCGCCCACGAGGAGGGCGGCTCGGCCATCGCCCAGGAGAGTGGTGCCACACGCCTTCAGGGCGTGCCGCAGCTAGGTGGGGTGGGTTTTTATCTCGCCGCTCAGATCCAGGAACACATCGCTCTCGAGGTGCGCTGCACCGTGCTGGGCCACATCCAGCGGGGCGGCTCGCCGTGCGCCTTCGACCGGGTGCTGGGCACGCGTCTCGGCAGCCGCGCGGTGGAGGCGGCGGCCCGGGGCGAGTTCGGCAACATGGTGGCCCTGCGCACCCCGGAGATCGTCCTGGTGCCGCTCTCGGAGATTGCCGGAAAGTGCCGCACGGTTCCGCTCACCTCCCAGCTGATCCACTGCGCCGAGGCCATCGGCATCAACCTGGGGCGCCAAAACGGCTTCTCGTAAACTTATGCATCTTGCCTTGCCGGACCAGGTTCGTCAGGGCGTCAACCAGTCGGGGCTTCCCTCCAGGCGCAGCGCCACCTCGCTGAACCACACCCGGAAGGTGCCGTCGGGCACCTTGTGATCCAGGGAGAGCACCAGCGGCCCGAGGGTCCGGTGGTCCTCCCAGGTGGCCGTCCGGGTGGGCTCGGGGGCCCCGCCGCGGCGATAGACCCACTGGTGGATGCGCTTATCCTCACCCACAAACAGCTCGTAGACATCCCCCGGCGTGTACCCGGTGGACGGCGGGTAAGTCACCACCAGGCGCCGGGCGCTGCCGCCGCCCAGGGGCAGCGGATGGCGGCCGAGATCTGCCAGGGTGAGGTCTGCGTCCCACACCAGGTGCAGCGGGAAAAGCAGCCAGTACTGGTCGTTGATAAAAGCCGCATCCAGCTTGCGCAGCTCTTCGCTGGAGTCGGCCGACAGCGCCCGGCGCTCGAAGCTGACCGGCCCCTCGGCGCCAAAAAAGGTCACCCGGTCGCCCTTGGGCTCCCACTGCCAGGCGCGGCGAACCGTTTTGTCGCCGATCAGGGCGTTGAAGGTGAAGCGCAGGGCCTCGACCCGGTGAAACTCCTGCACGCCGTAAGCCGCAGCCACCTCCCGGGCGATATCGGGCGCAGCCGCCCCACCCCGCTCGCCGGCACAGCCGACCACCCCGATTACCAGCATCATCCCTAAAACCGTCCACAGCCAAGTTCTCTTCACGGCACCCTCCCCGGCCGGTGGGAATGGTAGTGCGTCCCGCCCCGGCCATCGCTAAAAATTCCGGAACCAATTCTTTACAGGCGACAGTTTCAAGGTAGCATCGTGCGGTGGTCTGTCAAGGCGCCGGGCGGCTGGGAACCCCGCTGCGGGCGCACCCCCGACCAGGGGCGCTGGCCGATTTTAAAGGGATGCCTTGCGGATCTTTCCCCGGCCAAACTTGCGGCTGATGGCGTCCACGGTCCGGTCGACCTTTTCCCAGCCGGCGTTGCGCTCGGCGGCGCCGTCGAAGAGCATCCTCTGGGAAGGCGCGGACTGCGGCAGAAAATGGGATGCACCGACCCCGATCAGGCGCACCTTGCGCGCGAGGGGCTGGGCCTGCAGGAGGTTCACGGCGGTCCCGAAAATGGTGTCGGCCGCCTGGGTGGCGCCCGGCAGGGTCACACTGCGGGTGATCTGGCTGAAATCGGCATACTTTAGTTTCAAGGTGATGGTTTTGGCCCGCAGGCCCATCTTGCGCAGCTGCGCCCCGACGGTCTCGGCCTGCAGCAGCAGGAGGTTTTTCAACAGCGCTTGATCGGCGGTGTCCGCGGCAAGGGTCTCCTCGCTGCTGACCGACTTGGCGGGCGAAACAGGCACCACCGGGGTGGGGTCCACACCGAAGGCCAGCGACTTGAGACGCCGCCCGAAACGCCCCAGGCGCCGCTCCAGAAGGCCGTCGGGAAATTTACGCAGCTCCCCGAGGGTCCGGATCCCCAGCCGCCGCAGGGTCTCCAGGGTCATCGGCCCGACCCCCGGCACCTTGCCCACCAACAGTTTTTCCGTGAACGCAAGCACCTCCCCGGCGGCGATCCGGGTCAACCCGTCGGGCTTGTCCATGTCCGAGGCGATCTTGGCCAGGAAGCGGTTGGGCGCGATCCCAATGGAGCAGGTCAGGGCGACGGTCTCGCGGATGCGGGTCTTGATCCTTTCGGCCAAAAGCGGTGGGGGCCCGAAGAGCCGTTCGCAGCCGGTGACGTCAAGATAGGCCTCGTCGATGGAGACCGGCTCCACCAGCGGCGTAAATTCCCTGAGAAGACCCATGACGGTCCGCGACACTTCCTGGTAGCGCTCCCTGCGGGGGGCGACGATGATGGCCTGGGGGCATTTGCGGCGGGCCTGGAACATCGGCATGGCCGAGCGGACACCGTAGCGGCGAGCCTCGTAGCTGGCGGTGGTCACCACCGCGCGGTCCGAAAGGCCGCCGACGATGACCGCCCGGCCCTGCAGGCCGGGGTTGTCGCGCTGCTCGACGGCGGCAAAAAACGCGTCCATGTCCAGGTGCAGGATGGTGCGGCTGGCGTGCATGGCGGCCTGCTTCGAAATGTTCGTCCCGGCGGCTGTTTCAATGGGCCCGAAGGGATACGCCTATCCCCCGCGGGCACTCAGCCTTCGGTCGCACTGGTTTCCAGGGTTTCCAGGGCCTCGATCCAGTCCGCGGCGGGTCCGGGCCGGCCGTACAGGAACCCCTGAACGAGACTCACCCCGCTTTGGCGAAGAATCTCGGCCTGCTGCCGGCGCTCAACCCCCTCGGCCAACAGCCGGCCGCCGAGCCTCGTGATGACCTCCGCCGTGCGGCGGATCTCCTGGTCGATGCCCAGTTGGCGTCCCACCCGGCTGGTCACGGTGATACAGAGCTTGACGATTTCAGGTCTGAGGGTCCTGGCGGTCTGAAGGTCGAAAAAGCCGCAGCCGGTGTCGTCCAGCGCCAGACGAAACCCCAGCTCTTTCAGTTCCTTAAGAGCCCCCTGGAGGGTGTCGATGGCTTCCAGCGGCAGGTGCTCGGTAAACTCCAGCACCACCCGCGAGCGAATAGCGCGGAAATCACGGCGGGTGACCAGGTGGAAGAAATCGGGGTGTCGGATCAGGGCAGGCGAGATATTGATGAAGATCCACAGGGGCGGTGGCAGTTTGAGCCCCCAATCCAGCGCCATGCCGACACAATCCAACTCCAGCACCTCCCCCAGACCCACCCGGGAGGCGGCCCCCAGCAGATCGGCGGCGTCGTGAACCCGGCTGTCCTGGGGGCCCCGGACCAGGGCTTCGAAGCCGATGATCTTTTCCGTGAGAAGGGCGTAAACCGGCTGCAGGTAGGTGAGCAGCCGGTCGCCGGCGATCAGGCGCTGGACTTCCTCCCGGGTGGGAAGGCCCTCGCGCCGGCGCGCATCGGGGACATCCGCCAGCAGTCGGGGAACCAGCCGGTCCAGCGCCGCTTTCGGCATCTCCTCTTCCGGCAGAGCCAAGATTGCCGCCTTGATCCGCAGGCGGCTGCCGGTGGCCGGCCCGAAATTCTTCACGAGCGCCTCCCGGACCAATTCCCCGGCGGCCGCAGCCAGGCTCCGGCGCTGTTCCTGGTCTGAGCCCGACCAGGCCGGGCGCTTCAGCGCAAACACTTGGTACCAGAGGCCGCGGGCCGCAACCCGGATAGCGCCCAGGGGCGTGTGGCGTTCTAGCAAACGCTGGGCCAGGCCCGAAAAATCCCGCGTCAAATCGCGTTCGACGGCTGCCATCAGGTTATCCCCGAAAACCGCCAGCAGGTGTTCAGGGTTCTGGAGTTGAAACACCAGGCAGTAGTTCCCCATGGCAACGCTTTCAGTGGTGAATCGATCCGGACGGCGTTGGGGACTTCCGCAGGCGGCGGAACCCCATCGAAAAATCGGCCAGCAACTATTCTTTCATACAGGAGACCGGCAATGGGATCAAGGCCTGTGCGCGGGGGGTGGCTGGGGCTTTCAGCCCCGGGGAGGGAATTCGGGAAAGGGGCCGGATGGTGACCGCAGCAGAAAAACCGGGGCTTTCTTGGAGGTGGTTTTCGGCCGCCGGCACAGCGCCCACCAGAGGCCCAGGACGACCGGCACGACCGCCAGCAGCGCCCAGCTGCCGTGGGGCAGGGCCGCCAGGTGAACCGACCAAACGTCCGCCAGCAGGACGCCGGCCGCTGCCGTCAGGCCCGCCCAGATCGATACGCCCACGGCATCCAATAGCAGAAAGCGCAGTCCACCAATGGGCCCCATGCCGATAGCCAGCGGGATCACCGTCCGCAACCCATACAGAAAGCGGAAACCCACAATCAGCGGCAGACGGCAGCGCCGCTCAAGGCCTTGCGCCCGCTTCAGGCGGACCTGCCACAGGGGCCGGCGCGCCAAAAGCGCCTGTCCGCCGATGCGGCCCAGGCCAAAGAGCAACAGATCGCCGCAAAAGGCGCCCAGCAGGGCGGCCGCCATCACGGCGGAAATGTCCAGACAGCCCTGACGGGCCAGCATTACCGCCACGATCAGGACGGCTTCCCCCTCGACGAGCGCCCCGAAAAAGACCGCGGCATAACCGTAGGCGGCGATGAAATCGGCGGTTGTCATCCTGTGGCGGGCCTCAAATACGGTCCTGAAGAACGTGGAAGTGAATTTTGGCGCCGGTCACCTGGCTTCGGCCGGTGTAGAGAAACGCAAACAGCCACAGCGCTTGCAGAAAAACCAGCACCCCGGGCTGCCAGAGGCTCCACAACCCGGCCAGGATGTCAACGGCCGCAACCGAGGGCGGGCAAAGGAGGGCGAAGGGCACGGCGGCGCCGGCGGCCACCAGGCTCATGGTCTGATATTTGGAAATCCGGCCAGCCCCGCGGTAATCCGCCCGCAGGAACTCGGAAAAAAAACGCCACAGCTGGGTGACCACCACCACCTCCAGAAAGGCGGCACGATACCATTGGCCGAAAAAAAGGGCAAGCCCGAACGCCGCCGCTGCGCAGTAAACGATGGCTGTGACCGCCTGGACCGGCACCACCGGCTCGCCGTCAAGGCCGTCGGCAAAGGCGATCTTTTTGGTAACGCCCTGAAAGACGAAACCGCGGTTGCCGAAGAGCCGGCGGATCAGCGGATGAGTCCCGGAAAGCGGCTTGCCGTAGCAGCAACCGAAGCTGATGCAGGCCAGCCGCCCGACGCCTTCGCCGACCGCGTAGGCGATCGCAAGCGCGGCCAGGGTGGCGGCAAGCGGCAGCTCAACCCCCATTCGGGCTCCCAGCACCCGCCCGAGGCCCCAGACCAGCGGCGGCCCGCCCAGAATACCGACAAAGGCCGCCCCCCCGACACTGAAGGTGTATTTCTTTTTTTCCACCAGGCGCGCGATCAGCTTGGATGCCGGCACGCAAATCCCCAGCAAGACCGCCACTATCAAGAAAAACCCGGCGCATGGGATCCCCAGCGCCGCCAGCAGGCAGATGCCGACGGCCGTGGCCAGCAGGTAGGCATTGGCGTTGAAAACGCCGTAGTAGGTCAGATTGACGCCGCGCCAGCAACCGTCCGGCTGGCGCACACTGGGCAGCGAGGCCAGAAACTGCCATTTTTCGCGCGGCAGGTGGCGAAACCCCCAGACCAGCATCACGGCCGTCAACAGGCAAAAACCGGCGACAAAAAGGGCTGCGGCCACGACGGCACCTCTTTTTTTGGGGTTGAAGGACGCGCGCCGAACGAAACCCGCCGGCGCGCCCGGGTCAAACCGGTTCGGGGCCGGCGGCAGCCGCCGGCAGGGCCCTACCGATGGCGGCCCGCACCGCCACCTCCGTTTCCACCAAGGGCTGGCCGAAGCCCTGGGAGTAGCGGCTGACGGCGTCCCGGCGGAACATGTTGGCGACGATATCCTCGGAAAAACGGACCCGGTCTTTTTCAAAAATCAGAACGTCCACCGAACTGCCCGGCCGGTAGAGGCTCTTGGGCTGTCCGCGCTGCAAGAAGTCCCCCGGCCGGACCGGCCGGGGGGCGTCGTAGCGGCTGTCGCTGTAACACTGGACGATATCCCCGATCATCAGGGCGACCACCTCGATCATGGCGACGTGGCCGGCGCAGGTGCCGCCCGGCACATCGGTATCGATGACCGTGACCACGCGCTTGTTCTTGGAAAAGGGGGTCACCGCCGCCACCACGGCGCCCGGGTTGCAGGCGTGGTAGCACCCGTCAAGGGCGTAGTGGTCCACCACCCGCCCGGCCACGGGGCTGTGGTTGTAATGGTATTTTTCGGGGGTCAGCCGGAAGAGGGCGAAATGGCCGTCTTGGAAAAGGTCACGCCAGTCCGGGCGCCGAACACCCAGCAGTTCGTCGCCGTCGAAGAACTTTTCCTTAATGAAGAACCGGGTCTGATCGCCAAACGCCCCCACCAGCATGCGAGCATCCGCCGGGGCCACCACCGCGGCGGGGTCGGCGGGCATGGGACGGGTGTCCCAGTAGCGGATTCGCCGCTCGAAGACCGCCCGGGGCGAGTCCAGCGCCGCGCGCCCCCCCAGACACTCGGAGAGATCGATGCCCAGGGCGTGGATCAGGCGCTCGGCGCCTGAAAGGTTTCTCCCCTGCCGCCGGCCGTAGTTCAAAAGGCCCAGCAGGCGGGAGACGCGGGCCGAGGTCAGGGCGCGGAAAAGCACCGGCGCGCGCTCGCGCAGCGGCGTGTAGAGCAGGTTGACCAGACGGTCGGCAAACAGCCTTTCGTCGCGCACGCGGGCCGTCTCGCGTTCGATGTACTGGTGGGGGGTCAGGTAAGCAGCCCTCATCGGACGCACTCCCCGGCACCGGCGGCCTGACGCCGGCGGTCGCGCTCCAAAGTCAGCAGCATCACCTGAATGGTGGTGCGCAGGGTGCCGGGGTCGGCCTGGGCGGTCAGCAAGTCGCGTTTGACGCCGCCCAGAAAATCGGGGGCGCTGCGGCCCCCCAAGAGGGTGTAGAGGTCCTTGTTGAAGGTCCCCTCGCGCCAGGCCGAAAAGGCGTCGATGGCCTTGAAGTCCTCCTCCAGTAGCCCGAAAGCATCCTGGATGGCCCTGTTTTTGAGCCCGTCGCGGTAATAGCGCTCGGCCGCGGTGTTGAATTCGGCCCCGGAGAGCTGCAGCGGGTGCTCGGCCCCCGCCGTTTCCAGGATGCCCATGGTCAGCCTGCGCGCCGCGCCGCGCTCCGGCGCCGCCAGACGCGCGGCCAGATCCTCGATCACGTCCCCGAGACCCATCTGCTCGATGAGCTCACGGCCGTCGCTGCGGATGGTCTCCACCAGGGCCTGACAGTAGGCCTGCCGCTGGACCCGCACGTAGCCCTTGTAGCGTCGGCTGAGGCGGGTGTCTTGGACCGTTCCCAGGATACGCGCCAGAAACCGGTTGCGGGTGTCCTGGCGGACGTAAAAGGTCGGAATCCCGACGGCCGCCCCGAAAAAAATCTGGCGCCGCTCGCTTTCAACGAAGGGGTCGTCGGGGATCTGGGCGTGGGTCACGTCGTTTCGCAGGACGTAGCCGAAGGCCAGCGCAGTCAGCAGCACCTGAAGGTCGGCCGCCGGTCCCATGTCTTCCATAATGTCGTGAAACATGCTGAAGTGACGGCCCTCGAAGCCCGAATAGCCCATGGTGCCGAACTGGCGCAGGCGATAGGCGAGATAAATCGACATCGCCGGGTCGAAGACCCCCATGGAAGCCAGGTCCTCCTTGAGGCGCTGTTCGTTGCCCAGCCGGCCGTCCAGCGCCGGGCTGCTGGCGGTGCTGAGCAGGGCTGCGGGGTAGTCCAGGAGGCGAAAATCGTCCACCAGGTCCCCCCGCAGGCCGAGGAAGCGGGGAATGCGCCGATCCAGCCATTCGGGGCCGAAGGGCGTCAGCGACCGGCCGCAGCAGCTCAGCGAGGCCTTTTTCTTCCAGCGCCGCCAGAGCATCCGCAGGTGGGTGAAGTCCAGCTCGTGGGGCAGAAAGCCCAGCACCTTCTCGGGGTGAAAGTCCTGAAAGTCCAGCCGGTAGGGGGCCGCGCTGTAGGTGCCGACAAAAAGCGGCAGAAAGTGCTCGACGATTTTGATCACCAGGTCGCCCATGTGCTTTTCGGCCGCGGGGCCGAAACCGGGCACCCCGGCTTGCAGCAGGGCCGAGAGCTTGCGGCTGCCGATGCTGACGTGGGTGCCGTTGTTGGCCAGGCTGGTGTTGGACACATCGGGCAGCACGATCAGGTTGCGGGTGATGATCCCGGCCTCCTTCAACTTGGCCACGGCGTTGAGCTGGCTGCGGGAGAGCACCTGGTGGCAGAGCACCATGTAGCGGTGTTTTTTTTCGCCGCAGTCCCAGCCGGAAAGGCAGGGGCTCATGAAGAGCTCGCGGTAGAAGCCGTCGGAGATCAGGCGGTTGAGCCGTTTCTGGCGCAAGGGGGGGTTGGGGGCGAAATAGACCGTCACCTCCTGCCCGCTTTGCGTCAGCCCGAAGTGCCGGTTGGCGAAGGCCATCAGAAATTGGGCGAGCAGAAAACGCCGCAGGGTCTCGCCGGCGATGGCCGCACCCGGCGAAGTCTGACCGTCGCCCGCCACGGGATGGAAGGAGAAGGTCTCAGGCGAGGTGTTGTCGCTTAAAAAATGGCGCAGGCAGCGCTCGCCACTGATCCGCACCAGGGAGGACGGGTCCGCATCGCCGATAGCCTCCGCCAGGGACAGCTTGAGCAGGTAGCTCACCGGCACCCGCAGCCAGGTCGCACCGTTCTGCCGCAGAAAAAACCGCTCGCAGTCGCCGCGCCGCGGCCCGGGGCAGCCCTTGTCGGCTTGCAGGTCGCGCTCCAGCACGCTCCGGGCATAGCTCCCTAAGCGCTCCAGGGGAAACCGCACCCAGCTGTTTTCCCAGACCCCTTCAGGGTTGTCCGCCAGATGGGCAGCCAGCTCCGAGACGCTGCGCTGGGAGGCGTCGCCGGTCAGGGCCCGCCGCTGCAGGTTGCGATAGTAATTGGACTGGGCGATCATCAGCGGCAGGTCGACGGTCTGGCCCGAGCCGAGGACGGCGGTCTGCAGCTCGTTTTCCGAGCCGAGGGTGGCATCTCCGCCGGCAAACGGCAGCGAGGCGGCAAATCCGGCGGCGGAGGTGGTCTCGATCCCCAGCAGGTCCGCGACCCGGCGGCAGTCGAAGGTGGGCTCCGGCGCCGCTGCGGGCTCCGGCACCACGCGCAGATGGGCGCTCTGTGGGCTCATGCATACCTCCAATGGTGGGTGGATGCCCCCACGGGGCCGCGACCCCATCCGGGGCAGGGCACCGTCGGGGCGGGTCGACGACCCGCAACCCGTCGCCGCGATGGGTTCTTTTTTTTCCGCAGCTTATATCGGCCTCGAATATTTTGACATTGTGAGCAAAAGGTGAATTCTATATAAAACTTCGACCGCAGCGGCCTGCTGCCAGCCGGCGCCGGGCCGCACCAAACCGAAAGCCGAGGAGGAGCGTTGCGATGGAATCCCGAATGCCCACCCGAACAGAGGCCTTTGCCCTTCTGCAGAAGTACAACCGCAGCGACAGCCTGATCAAACACGCCCTGGCCGTGGAGGGGGTCATGCGCCATTTCGCCCGCCAAAACGGCCAGGACGAGGAAAAGTGGGGCATCGTGGGCCTGGTCCACGATCTCGACTACGAGCAGTTCCCCGAAGCGCACTGCCGCAAGACCGAGGAGATCCTGACCGCCGAGGGGTGGCCCGCGGAGATGATCCGCGCGGTGGTCAGCCACGGCTGGGGCATCTGCTCGGAGGTCCGGCCGGAGTCGCCGATGGAGAAAACCCTCTACGCCGTTGACGAACTCACCGGGCTGGTGGCCACCACCGCGCTGGTGCGCCCCAGCCGCAGCGTGCTGGACCTGACCGCCCAGTCGGTCAAGAAAAAATGGAAGGACAAGCGCTTCGCCGCCGGGGTCGACCGCACCATCATCGACCGCGGGGCGGAGATGCTGGGCATGGACCGCAGCGCCCTGATCACCGAGACCATCCTGGGCATGCGGACGGTGGCCGAGGCCATCGGGCTCGCGGGACAGCCCGCCCAACCATGACGGCCCACAGCCTGAGCACCGGCGCGGAGGCGCCGCGCCCGGCGGCCGGGACGTTTCAAGCCGGTCGGGTGCTGGCCCTTTCGGTCTGCCATTTCATCCACGACGTCTATTCCAGCTTCCTGGCGCCGCTGCTGCCGCTGCTGATCGCGAAGCACTCCCTGTCGCTGACCCAGGCGGGGCTTCTGACCACCGTCATGCAGGTGCCGGCCCTGCTCAACCCCGTCATCGGCACCCTGGCCGACCGCATGAGCACGCGCTGGTTCATCATTCTGGCGCCCTCCCTGACGGCGGTGCCCATGAGCCTGATGGGCTTGGCCCCGTCCTACACGGTCCTCCTGATCCTGATGTTTTTGGCCGGCATCAGCGTGGCGCTCTTTCACGTGCCCGCACCGGTGATGGTCTCCCGGCTTTCGGGCACACGGGTGGGGCGGGGGATGAGTTTTTTCATGACCGGCGGGGAATTGGCCCGCTCTTTAGGGCCGTTGGCGGCGGTTGGTGCGGTGTCGGTGCTGGGCTTCGAGGGCTTTTACCCGGTGATGGGGGTGGGGCTGCTGGCCTCGCTCTGGCTTTACAACCGTTTTGCGGATGTACCCCTCAAAGTCGCGGGGCCCAAAAGAGCCTCGATCCGCCAGGTCTGGCGGGAGACACGCCATGTGCTTCTGCCGCTTTCGGGCATTCTGACGGCGCGGGGGTTCATGCACGCTGCCATGACGGCCTTCCTGCCGACCTTCATCCTCCAAGAGACCGGCAATCTCTGGCTGGCCGGCGCCGGCCTGACCATTTTCGAGGGCGCCGGCGTGGTGGGCGTGCTGGCCGCCGGCTCGCTGAGCGACGTCTTCGGCCGCCGGCGGGTGCTGCTGGTCTCGCTGATCGGGGCCCCGCTGAGCCTTTTTCTCTTCACCTGGCTCAGCGGCCCGGCGCGCGTTTTCATGCTGGTCTGCACCGGCTTCACCCTGCTGTCCACCTCACCGGTGATGCTGGCCATTGTGCAGGAGCGGGCGGTCAAGAGTCCGGCGGCCGCCAACGGACTCTACATGATGATCTCCTTCATGGCCCGATCGGCGATCGTGGTGGGGGTGGGGTACCTGGGGGACCTGATGGGGCTTCGCGACACCTACCTGGCGGCCGCCGCCCTCGGGCTGCTGGGGCTGCCCTTCGTGATGATGCTGCCCCGCAGCCGGCCGGCAGCCGGGATCTGAGCGCCCGGCGGGGAAAGAGCGGCTGCCGACGACAAGCCTCAGCGGCACGCGTCGGCGACACCGGCCTCACTTTCCAGGAAGGTCTGCAACTTCTCGATGTGGCGGTTTTCCTCGGCGATGATCGTCTCCAACTGCGCCAGAGTGGCCGGGTCCTCGATGAACGGTTTGAGCATCTCGTAGAAGAGCACGGTATCCTCTTCAAAGGCCACCGATACTGCCAGCAACTGGGCGACCGTCTGCATGTTGGTAAAATCGGCATCCTCGAGGGAGAAGCTCTGGCCTGCGACCAGTTGGGTCAGCAGCCCCTGGTTGAGCTCTTCCAGCACCGGGGTCTGAAAAGTGTCGGCGGCCACCCGGGCCTTTTCGGCAAACCAGGCGGCGTGGCGCGCCTCCTCATCGGCCAGCCACTCCAGCAGCGGCACCAGCACCGGGTGGGTGATGCGGCGAGCGGCCTGGCGGTAGGTGGCCTCGCCGTTTTTCTCGATCTGGACGGATAGATCCAGTATCTCTTTGATGGTGAACAAGGGGTTCCTCTCTTGAATTCCGCGGGTTGAAGGTCGGCAGGGCCCGCCGAACTCCGCCGGCAGGCGTCTGTAATCAATTCAATTTAGAACAAAAAGAGACCAAATGCAAACCCCCCTGGACACCGACAACGCCCTGGCCCTGAGCCGCAAATGGACCCTGCGGGCCCACGGCCGCCAGGTGGTGGTGGTCAAAAAGCGCCGGGAGCGGGCCTCCCACGTCTTGATCAAGGCCTTCATCTGGGCGCTTTACCTGCCGGAATATCCCGACCTCAAGATCGAGGTCGGCATCGGGGGGCGCTACACGCCGGATGTGGTCCAACTGGACCAGCGCGGGCAGCCGGTCTTCTGGGGCGAGGCCGAACGGGTCAGCCTGAAAAAAACCAGGGCCCTGGTGGCGCGTTTTCCCTCAACCCACCTGGTCTTCGGCAAATGGGCCGCCCCGCTGGCGCCGTTTGCCAAAACCCTCGGCGCGGCGGTCGCCAAAAGCAGACGAAAGGCACCGGTGGATCTGATCCGCTTTCCGGTGGAGAGCGCCGCCCGCTTCATGGATGGCGACGGCCGGATCACAATCGACTTCGCGAACCTCGAGTGGCGGCGGTTCGCCCCGCAATCCTGAATCCGCCCGGCGCCCGGCCAGGATATAGGGTTTGTTTTCTCCCAGCGGTTCTGTTACTTTCTGGTTTTTTTGCCGGCACGGGAAATGCCGTGCTCACATTTTTTTAGCCGCCGCCCCCGAAAGGAGACCCGCAGCATGCCAGTCGACCGGAACCCCGACATCGATTTTACCGTTGATCGCGCCAACCTCTACCTGGAGGAGGGCTTCACCGATATGAAGGTGGCCTCCATCCGGCGCCTGACCCCGGTGAAGGCCGACGGCTCGCCGGACCCCGGCCGCCGGACCGTCTTTATCGGTCAGACCCAGCTGATGACCCCCGAAGGCCCCCTGCCGATTCAAAACGAGCTGGCGGCGGCAACCCTCAGCGAGGCCATCGACAAGTTCCCCGCGGCCATGGCCGAAGCCATGCAGCACGTGATTCTGGAGCTGCGCCGGATGGAGCAGATGCAACAGCAGCAGAAGAGCCAAAAGGATTCGCGGATCATCGTGCCGGGCCGTTAACCCCCCGGACCTGCGGGCCCTGGGGGCGCCCCCGCCGGTTTGCGGCGGGGTCTTTTTTTGGGGCGCCGCAGCAGGTTCACCCCAGCAGGTCCCGCCGGCGATGTTTCAGGGCGGGCAGTTTCTCGCGCACGGCCGCAACCCGGGCCGCGCTGACCGTACCGAAAATCAGGGCCGGTTCTTCACCTGCGCCGGCCAGCGGCACGCCGAAGGGGTCGAAAAGGGTGCTGCGGCCGCAGAAGGGCGAACCCACCAGGTCGCACCCGGCCACGTAGCAGGCGTTCTCTATGGCCCGGGCGCGCAGCAGGGTCAGCCAGTGGTCCTCCTTCATGACCCCCTGGTACCAGGCGGCGGAGACGATCACCAGCTGCGCCCCCTGATCGGCCAAGTAGCGGAAGAGCTCGGGGAAGCGCAGGTCATAGCAGATGGCAAACCCCAACCGGATCCCGCCGCAATCGATCACCGGCGGCAGGGCCGCGCCCGGCACCAGGGTGTCGGATTCCCGCAAGCTCAGGGCGTCAAAGAGGTGCAGCTTGCGATAGGCCGCGGCAAACCGCCCTTGGGGCGAAAAGGCGAAGAGGGTATTGAAGGCGCGCCCCGGCTGGGTGGACGCCTCCCAGCCACCGGCGACGACAAAGAGCCTGTTTTCGGCCGCGATTTGCGCCAGGGCGTCCTGGAACCGCCCCCCGTCGGCCGCCGCGACTTTCGCCGGCGGGTTGTCGGCCGCCGGCCGCGCCATAAACATCTCTGGCAAAGCCAACAGACCGGCACCGCCGGCAGCCGCCCGGCGGGCCAGGTCGCCGGCCGCTGCGATGTTTTTGGCGGGCTGCCGATCGGCGCTCACCTGTCCCAGTGCGATCCGCAACTGCACCTCCATGGCCCCTCCTTTGACTTTCGCGCCCGCCGTCATTTCTTAAACGCCTCCTTGCGCAGCCCCGCCTGTTTCATCTTGTTGTACAACCCCCGGGGGTGAATGCCCGCGATCCGGGCGGTCTCGGCGATGCGGCCGCCGGTTTTCCTGAGCGCCATTTCCAGATAAAGCCGCTCGACCTGCGCCAGCACCTCTTTCTGCACCTCGGGCAGGGTCTTGTCCAGCCATTCAGCGGCGCCCCGGGCGGCGCCGGTAAGGCCCGCCGCCGAAACGGCCGGGTTGCCGTGAAACACATGGGGCAGCTCGGCCATTTGGATCACATCGGTCTTGCACAGCAGCATGGCCCGTTCGATGACATTCATCAGCTCACGCACGTTCCCCGGCCAGTCGTAGTTGGAGAGCGCCTGGAGGGCCTGATCCGAGAAACCGTTGATCTCCCGCCCGATTTTGTAGCGAAAAAAAGCGATAAAACGCCGCACCATCGTGGGGATGTCCTCCCGGCGATGGCGCAAGGGGGGGATCGTGAGGGTCAACACGCTCAAGCGGTAGTAGAGATCCTGCCGGAAGTTGCCCCGGGCGACTTCCGCCTCCAGGCTGCGGTTGGTGGAGGCGGTCACCCGCACGTCCAGCCGAATGGTTTTTTCCCCGCCCACCGGCCGCACCTCGTAATCCTGAAGCACCCGCAGCAGCTTGGCCTGCAGGTGCAGGGGCATCTCACCGATTTCATCCAGGAAAATGGTTCCGCCATGGGCCAGCTCGAACGCCCCCCGGCGATACCGGATAGCCCCGGTGAAAGCGCCCTGCTCATGACCGAAGAGCTCGCTTTCCAGCAGGTTTTCGGGCATCGCCGCCGTGTTGACCGACACAAACGGGCCGGCCGAGCGGGGGCTTTCGGCGTGGATGGCCTTGGCCAGGTGCTCCTTGCCGACGCCGGTTTCACCCAGCAGCAGAATCGGCGAATCGCTGGGTATGACCTGGAGCACCTCTTCCATGAAGAGCTGCATGGCCTGGCTTTCGGAAACGAAATCCGAAATTTTGGGCTTTTCCAGCCCGCGGCGGTCAAAGCGCCTGCGCATGATGTACTGGCGCCGGGACTCCAGGGTGGTCTCCATGGCCTCGACCATGCTCTTTTTGGAAATCCCGGCGTAGAGCACCACGTCCGCCCCGGCGGCCGCCAGCTGGGCATGCTCCTCGGCGGAATCACTGTCATGGATGATCACGGTGGTGGGGCTTTCGGGCAACTCGTTGAGAATCGTAATGCCGTTGTCGGCCGGTCGCAGGAGCAGCGATTCGCTGATCACGATCACATCACAGCCGCTGCAGAGCACCTTCTGCCAAACCGTGCGCTGCTGGCCGAAGGACTCCACCCGGACGTCGTACTCCGCGAGCTTGCGCTCCAGATAGCGCTGCAAGTTTCTGTCCTTGAGGGCCAACCCCAAACGAATCAGCACCGTTCCCTCCTCCCGTTAACGGCAACCCCGTACCGATTTTGGGCCGGGGTATCACAACCCGCTTTGAGAATGAAATTACCGCTTTTACCCCCCCGACCCGCCACCGGGTGACATCGACAATACTGGAAACCAACTGAAAATTATAGCTAAAATTTCCTTTCAGCCGCCGCCTGGGCCCCGGACCGGGTTTTGAGCGGGCGGTCCTTCTTTTTTTGGCATTACAGTACCGGTTTTTTTACTATTCGGCAAACAAATACCTTTTTTGGCCCGAAAAGTGACGCCGGCAACGTTGCGAATTTCAATAAAAAAATTTCATTTCAGTAAGTTATAATTTTTTAATAGTGCTGGCACGCTCTGTGCTCAAGGCGGGCAGCCTGTTCACAAGGCGCCGCGGCGTCCTGCCGCCGCCACGCCCGGGCCGCCTTCGCAAAATCGGATACACCCTAATTTGCCCCTCACGCTTCAGGACACGGGAGTGCACCATGATCGAAGTCAGCGTGTGTCAGGATCTCAAGGAAGCCAAGCGCCACTGGCAGCGCCACTGGCCCCAGCAGTGCCTCTTTGATCTCTGGCCTGTGAGGGCCTGCTTTCAGGCCGAGTTCAACAACAGCCCGTATTTCCTGATCGCCTCCCGCCGGGGCAGCTTCTGCGGGATGCTGGCCCTCAGCTGGATCGATGAAGAGCAGTGCTTCGGCCATTTTCCGGGGGAGCTCTGGGAGGGCAAAACCTGGCTGGAGCAGAACAAAATTCTGGCCAGCGACCCGGCGGTCGCCGGCGCCCTGCTGGAGCAGGTCCCGGCGGCGGCGAAGATCCGCTATTTGACCTTGGGGCCGGGTCTGGCGGCGCCGGGATCGGAGAACGTCGACGAGATCGGCTACCTCTTCTTGCCGGGGCAATACGGCTACTGTTTCCCGGCTTTCCTGCAGAGTTTTTCGGGAAAATCGCGCAAGAAAATGCGGGTCGAGCTGGACCGTCTGAAGGCCCGGGGAGTGTCCTGGCGCCATGACAGTTTCGCCGATGTGGAGCGGATGTTCCGCCTCAACCTGGAGAACTTCAAGGAATACTCCTACTTCAGCGACGACCGCTTTTTGCGGGCCTTTGAAAACCTCGCCTCCTGGCTGCAGGCCAAAGACATGCTGCGGGTGACCACCGTCCTGATCGGCGGCGAGGTGGCCGCGGTGGATATCGGCGCCGTCCGGGGCGCCACCTACACGGTCCTGGCCGGCGGCACGCACCCTGAATTTGCGGGCGTCGCCAAGCTGATCAACCTGCACCATCTGGAATGGGCCTGCCAGCAGCGATTTGCAGAGGTGGACTTTCTCTGCGGCGAATTCAATTGGAAAAACCGGTTTCACCTGACCCCACGCCCCCTGTTCCAGGTGTGCAACCAGCAGGCCCTGGCCGAGTGGCCCGCGGCGTCGGCCCCGGCGGTTTCCTGTGCCGCTTAGCCCGCGCGTCCTGGTGGTCGGCACCACCCCGGACTACATCGACTGGATCCGGAACAGCCGGGTCGACGGCACCCTGTTTTTGACCGACCCCGGCCTGCGCCGCCGCGCCCGCGAGTCCGCCCCGACACCGGAGGAGGAGATCCTCTGCGACCTGTCCGACCATAGCCGGCTGCGCCACGCGCTGCACGCCCACACGGAGCGCTTCGGGCAGCAGGTGGTTGGGGTTGCAGCTTACGACTGCGAATCCATGGCGCCGGCCGCCCGGCTGGCGGCCAACTTGGGCCTGCCCTACCCGTCGCTGCAGGCCGTCCGCAACTGCCGCGACAAGCACCTTTCAAAGACCCTTTGGGAGGCCGAAGGGCTCCGCTGCCCCACATCCCGCCTGGTCCGCTCGCCGGCCGATGCCGCCCGGTTCGCGGGAGAACTCGGCCGTCCCTGCGTCCTCAAACCCCTCAGGGGGAGCGGCAGCGAGCTGATCTTTCGCTGCGAGAGTGCCGGGGCGTGCGTGGCCGCTTTTGAAACCATCGCAAGCGGCCTGCGAGAGCGGCGCTCACACCGTCTTTACGCGGCCGCCTGCCCGCCGGAGGCGCCGGAAATCCTGGCCGAGGAGTGGATCGCGGGCGAGGAGTTCAGCTGCGATTTCAGGGTTGAAAACGGCCGGGCGACCCTCATCCGCCTGACCCGCAAGATCCTCTCGGAGACCGGCCCCTTCGGCACCGCCAGGGGGTACTTTCTCTCCACCGCGCCACCCGCCGCCGTGGGCCCCGACAGCCTGCCGCAAACCCTTTATCGCAGCGCCGCGGCCCTGGGGCTGGAGCGGGCGCTCTGCATGCTGGACTTCAAGGTTCAGGATGAACGGATCGTTCTGCTGGAGCTTGCCCCGCGCCCCGGCGGGGACTGCCTGCCGTTTCTGCTGCGCCGCTGCTGGGGTCTTGACATCCTGGGGGGCTTCCTGGATTTCTGCGCCGGGCGGCCGGTGGACTTCACGCCCCCGACCGGGGCCAGGCCCTGTGTGGGGCTGCGGCTGCACGCCCCCCGGGGGGGAATACTCAAGCGCCTGGATGCGCGCCTGCTGGCACAGGACCCGCGCGTGCGCGAAATCCACCTGGCGCGCGCACCTGGCGCGCGCGTCCGGATGCCCCCCGCGGACTACGACTCCTGGCTCCTGGGGCACGTCATTTTCGAGCCCGACCCGGACCCCGACCCGGCCGTCCAATGCCAGCGCCTCGCGGCCAAGCTGGCGGTGGAAATGGAGACCCCCTGATGACCCGCGACCCGTTGCAGCTGATCCCCAAACTCCAGGCAACCCTTGCCCGGGAAACGCCCCTGCTGCCCGCGGCGGAACTCCAGTCCTTTGTGGCATACCATTTCCAACGGCGAGAGGTTTACCTCGGGGCCCTGGACCGTCAGCCGGCCCCGCTCTACCTCCAGGAAGCGGCGGTGCTCAGGCAGCGCGCGCACCAGCTCAAAGAGGCCTTCCGGGCGGTCCTGCCGGCGGCTTCCTTCTACTACGCGGTCAAGAGCAACAACCAGCCGGACATCTCCCGCATCCTGCTCTCATCCGGGTTCGGCCTGGATGTCTCCAGCGGGCTGGAGCTGGAAATGGCGCTGGGCCTGGGGGCCCGCGAGATCATCTTCAGCGGGCCGGGCAAAACTGAAGCGGAGCTCCGGCTGGCGACCGCCCAAGCCGATCGGGTGGTGGTTCTGCTGGACAGCTTCGGCGAGCTCCAGCGGCTGGCGGCCATCGCCGCCGGCATGCAGCGACCGGTGCGCTGCGGGGTGCGACTGACGGTGGGCGGCGACGGGTTCTGGCGCAAATTCGGCATTCCCCCCGAAACCCTGCCGGCCTTCTGGCGGGAGGCCCGCCGCTTTGGGCAGATCCGCCTCCAGGGGCTGCAGTTTCACTCCAGCTGGAATCTTGCGCCGGACAACCAGGCCGCCTTCATCCGCCTGCTGGGCGGGGTACTCGCCGACCTGCCCCCGGCGGACCGCGCCGAAATCGCGTTTATCGACATCGGCGGTGGCTACTGGCCCCCCCAGGGCGAATGGCTGCAGCCGACGGCAACCCCGCGGGGCCAGCTGCTGACGGCCCTGGGGCAGCCGCCGGACGCCCCTGATGTCCACCACCGCCTGCCGGCCACCCCCATCGGGGCCTTCGCCGAGCGGATCGCCGACGCGATCCGCCGGCACATTTTCAACGTCCTTTCCTGCCGGATCTGCCTGGAGCCGGGCCGCTGGATCTGCAACGACGCCGTCCACCTGCTGATCTCGGTGGTGGACAGGAAAGCCCCCGACCTGGTGATCACCGATGCGGGCACCAACGCCGTCGGCTGGGAGCGCTTCGAAAGCGACTATTTCCCGGTCCTCAACCTGAGCCGCCCGGCGCTGACGGAGAGGCCCTGCCACATCCTGGGCTCCCTCTGCACCCCCCACGACGTCTGGGGCTACCAGTACTTCGGCGCCGACATCCAGCCGGGCGACATCCTCATGATCCCCACCCAGGGCGCCTACACCTACAGCCTGCGGCAGAACTTCATCAAGCCGCTGCCGGCGGTGCTCACGGTCTGAGGCTCCTGAGCATCCGGCCCTCGGAGCGCAAAAAACTGTTGTAAAAAAACCGCGGCGAATTTAGATTTGTGATAAGAGCGCCGCCCGGCCTGAAACCGCGGGGATCACGTTTTCTTGATAGCTCCCCCCTGCCCGCCGCCGGGCGCCCCCCAAGACCGACAGGATATCCGGCCGTGCCGTGCGTTTTCCGGGAAGCTGGGAAGCCGCATGGGCAGCCGCGCAAACAGGGCCCCATGGACCATTCGACACTCCCCGGAGCAGTAACCCGCTTCAACCGCAACGCCGCTCTTTGGCTTGCCCTCTTGACGTGGCTTACGGCCGCCGTAGGCTGCACGGCCCCCCAGGGCCCGCCGCAGCCCCTCCAGGAGCCGGCGCAAGAGGTGTTTCAGGGGGCCTGGTTCGAAATCAGCTACCCGGCGGGGTTCACGCCGGTTCCCTCGCTGGTCAGCAGCACGGCCGATGGATACGACAGCGCCGTTTTCATCGCACCCGACGGCAGCGTCTCCTTTTACGTCTACGCGCCGCAGTGGGGCGGCGAGCCAGCCGACATCGCCCTGGATCCCGTGCGCGAAACCCTGGTCGCCGACAACCGGGCGGTTCAAAACGACCGTGAGATCCGCCGCCTGACGATCTGTGCCAAAGACGGCAGCTATTGCCGCAGCTACCGTGACACCCGCGACCAGCAGGGATCGGTGCGAACGGTCGTGGGAATTACCTACCGCGACCAGGAGGCGCGGCGCCGCCATCTTCAGGATTACCTCAGATTTCGCAACTCCCTTCAGCAGTTCGCGGACTGATCCCCGCCCGCCGGGCTTTGCCGGCGCGGCGTACCGTTTGCCGGAAACCCAGCAGACAAAGGAGGCCGCCCATGAAAGCAACCGCCGTTCGTTTGGTGCAGCAGGCCCTGGTCGCAGAGGGGCTCTCCCCCGGAAAGATTGACGGCCGGCTCGGCCCGAAGACCTACGACGCCGTCGCCGCGGCGCTGGCCAAACGCAGCGCCGAGCTGCCGGCGGGCTGGCGGGAGTGGTCCAACCGCCGCCGCTGCGTCGCCATGCTGCAGCTGCTGTGCAAGGCGCAGGAGATCGCCGTCGGCCGGATCGACGGGCTGTGGGGCCCCCAGACCGAATACGCCTACGATATGCTGGCCTACCACCACGAACATGGCAGGCTGCCGCCCCCCTTTCGGGACGAGACGCCCCTGGACGTCAACCCCAACGGCTGGCCGCGCCAGACCGAAGCGGAGCTCATCCGGTACTACGGGGAGATCGGCAAAAACCAGACCATGCTGACCCTCCCCTATCCCCACCGGCTGGCCTGGGACCTCAGAAAAACCGTTAAAAAGTTCTCGTGCCACGAAAAAGTGCATGACAGCGCGCTGCGGGTACTGCAACGGGTGCTCTCCCACTATGGCCCGGAGCGCATCACAGAGCTTCGCCTGGACCGCTGGGCCGGTTGCCTGAACGAGCGCAAGATGCGCGGCGGCAACCGCTGGTCGCTGCACGCCTGGGGCATCGCCATCGATTACGACAGCGAATTCAACGGGTACAACTGGGGGCGCGACCGGGCCACCCTGGCCCAACCGGAATACGACCCCTGGTGGCGTTTCTGGGAGGAGGAAGGCTGGGTCAGCCTCGGCCGCACCCGGAATTTCGACTGGATGCACGTCCAGGCGGCCAAACTCTGACAGTTCCGTAAAATGGCCAATTTCTGCGTTACGCTGCATCTCGAAGTCGCTGCGGCTTATAGTAGTACGCCTCACGCCGCTGAGATTTGTGCGCCGTAACTTGGCCATTTTACGAAACTGTCTGGATTTTGAGTTTTTACTGGTTCATCAAAACCTGAGAGTTTCACAACGGTTCAATTTCTGAAGTGAACCCTAAACCCCTCTGCTTGGTCGGTCGCCCGGTTGATACCCGGCGACCGGATTCCAAGGGACCGCACGCGCCCCGCCGCCCCGCGCCGGCAGGAAGGAAAAGCTTCGATGGCGACATTTGAAAATTATGACCCGGGGGACTACTACGATGAACTGATCAGCGCCGACGGCCACCCCCGGCCCGGGGCCCAGCTGCTGGTGGACAAGATCATGTCGCTGCCGCCGGGGGAGCTGGCCATCCGCCAGAAGGCTGCCGAGGCCCTGCTCCTCAAAATGGGCATCACCTTCAATGTCTACGGCCGCGATGAGGGCACCGAGAAGATCTTCCCGTTCGACATTATCCCCCGGATCGTTTCCAGCAACGACTGGCAG
Organism: Desulfobacteraceae bacterium; assembly: GCA_022340425.1. Taxonomy (NCBI): domain Bacteria; kingdom Pseudomonadati; phylum Thermodesulfobacteriota; class Desulfobacteria; order Desulfobacterales; family Desulfobacteraceae; species Desulfobacteraceae bacterium. The sequence goes on from JAJDNY010000153.1 coordinate 29,542, forward strand.
CAGATCGAAAACGGCCTGAAGCAGCGGATCTACGCCTTGAACGCCTTCATCCAGGACGTTTACAACCAGAAAAAAATCCTCAAGGACAAGGTGGTGCCCGAGGACCTTATTCTCACCAGCCGCACCTACCGCAAGGAGTGCGAGGGCTTCACCCCACCGCGGGGGATCTGGTGCCACGTGACCGGCACCGACCTGGTGCGCGACCGCGACGGGCGCTTTTACGTCCTGGAAGACAACCTGCGCTGCCCCTCGGGGGTTTCCTACGTGCTGGAAAACCGGCAGGTGCTCAAGCGCACCTTCCCCCAGGTGTTCGAGGCCTCCCGGGTGCGGCCGGTGGACGATTACCCCTCCCAGTTGCTGGAAATGCTGACCGACCTCGCCCCGGAGCACCTGCAGGCGCCCACCATCGGGGTGCTGACCCCCGGCATCTACAACAGCGCCTACTTCGAGCACTCCTTTCTCTCCCAGCAGATGGGGGTGGAGTTGGTGGAGGGTCAGGACCTGGTGGTCTCCGAGGGCTTCGTCCACATGCTCACCACCAAGGGGCTCAAGCGCGTGGATGTGCTCTACCGCCGGATCGACGATGACTTCATCGACCCGGCGGTCTTCCGCCCGGACTCCGTGCTGGGGGTGCGGGGGCTGATGGGCGTCTACAGGGAGGGCCGCATCGCCCTGGCCAACGCGCCGGGCACCGGCATCGCCGACGACAAGGTGATCTACGCCTACGTGCCCGAGATCATCCGCTACTACACCGGCGAAGAGGCCATCCTGCCAAACGTGCCCACCTACATCTGCCGCAACGACCAGGACCGGGCCTATGTCCTGGCGCATCTGGACCAGCTGGTGGTCAAGGCCGCCAACGAGTCCGGGGGCTATGGCATGCTGGTCGGCCCGCACGCCAGCGAGGCCGAACGCGCCGCCTTCGCCGCCAAGATCAGCGCCGAACCGCGCAACTACATGGCCCAGCCGACCATTTCGCTCTCCCGGGTGCCCACCATCGTGGGCGACCGCATCGAGGGGCGCCACGTGGACCTGCGGCCTTACGTGCTCTTCGGCGAGGAGATCTACGTGCAGCCCGGCGGCCTGACCCGGGTGGCGCTGACCAAGGGCTCGCTGGTGGTCAACTCCTCCCAGGGCGGCGGGAGTAAGGACACCTGGGTGCTGTAGGCGAGGGGCTGCGGCGCGCCTGGCGGTCCTGCCGCGCGCCCGCCGACCGGGCCTTGACCCCGGCCGGGTCCCCGCCGTCCCGGACAGGCTTCAATCAGAGGAGAACTGCCAATGCTCAGCCGCGTGGCCAACGCCATCTACTGGATGTGTCGCTACATCGAACGGGCCGAGAACGTCGCCCGCTTCATCAGCGTCAACCTCAACTTGTTGCTGGACATGCCGTCGGAGAAGGGCAAACACTGGGAGCCGCTGGTGATGATCACCGGCGACCAGGCGCTTTTCGAAAAAAATTACCCGGACTATACCCAGGCAGCGGTGAGCCGCTTCCTGACCTTTGACCGCAACTACCCCAACGCCATCCTGACCTGCCTGGCGGCGGCGCGCGAAAACGGCCGTTCCATCCGCGAGATCATCTCATCGGAGATGTGGGAGCACCTCAACACCTTCTATCTGGAGTTGGCCGACGGCGGCTCCCCGGCCTTGGCCCTGGCCGACCCCCACCGCTTCTACAAGATCATTCAGATGCGCAGCCACCTGTTCACCGGCCTGATGGACTCCACCATGAGCCACGGCGAGGCCTGGAACTTCGCCCGCATCGGCATGATGATCGAGCGCGCGGACAAAACCTCGCGGATCCTGGACGTCAAGTACTTCATGCTGCTGCCCCAGGCGGACCTGGTGAACAGCCCCATGGACAACATCCAGTGGACAGCGGTGCTCAAATCCGCCAGCGCCTTTGAAATGTTCCGCAAAGAGCACCACCACATCACCCCGCGCAACGTGGCCAATTTTTTGATTTTCGACGGCCAGTTTCCGCGCTCCATCCGCCACTGCATCGCCAAGGCGCAGATCTGCCTGCACCGCATCGACGGCTCCCCACCGGAGTCGGCCAGCAACATCGCCGAAAAGCGCTTGGGGCGCCTCAAGGCCGACCTGGAGTACACCGATATCGACGAGGTGATCGAGCATGGCATGCACGAGTATCTGGACGGCCTGCAGACCCGGCTCAACCAGGTGGACGCCGCCATCGGCACGACCTTCTTCAACCTCAAGCCCCTGATCGAGGCCACCTCCAGCGAGCAGTAGCCCGCCGCCGCCCCCGATCCCCCGAAAGGACCGCCCGTGGGAATCCATGTTGCCCTGAACCACAAAACCTCCTACCGCTACGACCGGCCTGTGGCCCTCTCGCCCCACGTCGTCCGGCTGCGACCGGCGCCCCATTGCCGGACGCCGATCCTGAGCTATTCGATGACCGTCCTGCCGCAGACCCATTTTCTCAACTGGCAGCAGGACCCGTTCAGCAACTACCTGGGACGCCTGGTGTTTCCGCAAAAGACGACCGCCTTCGAGGTGGAGGTCGATCTGGTGGCGGAGATGATCATCATCAACCCCTTCGATTTTTTTCTGGAGCCCGATGCCGAAACCTATCCCTTTGACTATGCGCCCAAGCTCAAGGCCGACCTGGGGCCCTACCTGGCCGCAGAGCCGGCGGACGCCAAGCTCACGGCATACCTGGCGCAGATCGATCGCAGCCCCAAACCGACCAACAATTTCCTGGTGGATCTGAACCAGAAGCTGAGCCGCGACATCCGCTATCTGATCCGCATGGAACCCAATGTGCAGCCCTGCGAACGGACCCTGGAGCTGGGCAGCGGCTCATGCCGCGACTCGGCCTGGCTGCTGGTCAACATCCTGCGCCATCTGGGCCTGGCCGCCCGCTTCGTCTCCGGTTACCTGATCCAGCTCGCGCCGGATGTCAAATCCCTGGACGGCCCGTCCGGGCCGGAAGCCGACTTCACTGACCTGCACGCCTGGACCGAGGTCTACCTGCCCGGGGCCGGATGGGTGGGGATGGACCCCACCTCCGGGCTCTTCGCCGGCGAGGGGCACATTCCCCTGGCCTGTTCGCCGGAGCCCCAAAGCGCGGCCCCGATCACCGGCGCCCTGGAGGAATGTAAGGTGGATTTCAGCCACAGCATGAGCGTGCGGCGCATTCGGGAAGCGCCCCGCTCCACGCGGCCCTACCCGGAAGAGGTCTGGACGGCCATCGTGGAACTGGGAGAGCGGGTGGACCGTGAGCTGGCGGCGGCGGATGTCCGTCTAACCATGGGCGGGGAGCCCACCTTCGTCTCCATCGACGATATGGACGACGCCCAGTGGAACACCGCGGCCCTGGGGAAGGAGAAGCAGCAGCTGGCCGAGACCCTGATCAAAGGGTTGCGCCAAAAGTGGGCCCCCGGCGGACTGCTGCACTACGGCCAGGGGAAATGGTATCCGGGCGAATCCCTGCCCCGCTGGGCCCTGGGGTGCTTCTGGCGCATAGACGGCCGGCCGGTGTGGCAGGACGACCGCTGGATCGCGGACGTGTCCAAAAGCTATGGCTTCGACGTCGCCGAGGCCAAGGTCTTCATCGACACCCTGGCCGAGATCCTGGGGGTCAGACGGCGCTACGTCCGCGCAGGTTACGAGGACATCCTGTACTACCTCTACAAAGAGCAGCGGCTATCGGTCAACGTGGACCCCGGCGACCCCCGGCTGGAGGATCCCGAAGCCCGTGCGCGCATGGTTAGCGCCTTTCAGCGCGGGCTGGGGGCCCCGGTGGGTTACGTGCTGCCCCTGCAATACGGCTCCTGGAAAAGCGGGCCGTGGCCGTTTCGCGGGGACCACATGTTCCTTTTGCCTGGCGATTCGCCCGCCGGGCTGCGCCTGCCCCTGGAGTCTCTGCCCTGGGTTGCCAAGACCGACTTTCCCTACGACCACCCCCTGGACCCCATGGCCGACCGCGGGCCGCTGCCGGACCTGCACGCCGGCCAGCAGGCTCTGCAGGGGCGGCCGGCGGAGAAGATCGGCGAGGGTGTGCGCAGCCAGCCCAGACCCTTTGACGAACCGGCGCCGGTTCCCGGTGAGTCCGCCGCCTGGGTGGTTCGCACGGCCCTCTGCGTGCAGCCACGCGGGGGCCGGTTGTATGTGTTCATGCCGCCGGTGACCGCCCTGGAGGGGTATCTGGAACTGGTGGCGGCCATCGAGGCCACCGCCGCAAGGACCGGACTGCCGGTGGTGATCGAAGGCTACACGCCGCCCTATGACCCGCGTCTGGAAAGCCTCAAGATCACCCCGGACCCCGGGGTGATCGAGGTCAACATCCAGCCCATGCACAGCTGGCGGGAGCTGGTGGATTGCACCACGACCCTTTACGAGACGGCCCGCCAGAGCCGCCTGGGCACTGAAAAGTTCATGTTGGACGGCCGCCACACCGGCACCGGCGGCGGCAACCACATCGTCATGGGTGGCGCCACGCCGGCGGAGAGCCCCTTCCTGCGGCGGCCGGACCTGCTGCGCAGCTTCGTCACCTTCTGGAACAACCACCCGTCGCTCTCGTTCCTTTTTTCAGGCCTCTTCATCGGCCCCACCAGCCAGCAGCCGCGCATCGACGAAGCCCGCCACGACAGTCTCTACGAGCTGGAGATCGCCTTTGCCGAACTGGAGCGTCAAACCGCCCCGGACCGGCCCTGCCCGCCCTGGCTGGTGGACCGCCTCTTCCGCCACCTGCTGGTGGACGTCAGCGGCAACACCCACCGGGCCGAATTCTGCATCGACAAGCTCTATTCGCCCGACAGCGCCGCCGGCCGGCTGGGGCTGCTGGAGTTCCGCGCCTTCGAGATGCCGCCCCACGCCCGCATGAGCCTGGCCCAGCAGCTTTTGCTGCGCATCTTTGTGGCGTGGTTCTGGCAGACCCCCTATCGGCGGAATTTGGTGCGATGGGGCACACGGCTCCACGACCGTTTCATGCTGCCCCAGCCGGTGCAGGACGATTTTGCCGACGTTTTGAAAATCTTGAATCAGGCCGGCTTTCCGGTGCGCATGGAATTTTTCCAGCCGCATTTCGAGTTTCGCTTCCCGATTTACGGCAAGGTGGACTGCGCGGGCATGGAGATCGAACTGCGCCAGGCCCTGGAACCGTGGCATGTGCTGGGTGAGGAGCCCGGTGGTGGGGGCACCGCCCGCTATGTGGACTCCTCTGTGGAGCGGCTGCAAGTCAAGGTCAGCGGCATGACCGGGGAGCGCTACATCGTTGCCTGCAACGGCCGCTGCATCCCCCTGCAGCCGACCGCCGTGGCGGGCGAGTTCGTGGCCGGCGTGCGCTACCGTGCCTGGCAGCCGCCGGCTTGCCTGCACCCCACCATCGGCGTGCACACCCCCCTGACCATCGATCTTTTCGACACCTGGTCCGGCCGCGCCGTGGGCGGCTGCACCTATCACGTGGGGCATCCGGGCGGCCGTCACTACGATGTCTTTCCCGTCAACGCCTACGAGGCCGAGGGGCGGCGCAACGCGCGGTTCATCCCCGGCGGCCACACCCCCGGCAGCCCCGTGGCGCTGCCGGCGGCCGAAACCAACCCCTGGTTTCCCTATACCCTTGATTTGCGCCGCCAGACGGGTTAAATCGACCCCTGGCGCCCGGTGGCGGCGCCGGCCACCCGCTAAGACGAGGCATCGGCTGTATGGCCCATCCACCCCTTACCGACCCGGCTGCACCGACATCTCTGTTCGACGCGTTGACCTTCCCGCCTGACGCCTATTGCGAGACGTTTGCCTCTTCGGGAACCCCCCGCCCCCACTGGCAGCCGCTCATCGCGGCGTTGGCGGACACGCGCCCCGAGGTGCTCCAGATGCGCCAGGAGCGGGTCAAGCGCATGCGCCACGAGGACGGGGCGACCTTCAACCCCTTCGACGACCCCAGCGGGCGGGGAACCCCCTGGGCCCTGGAGATGATCCCGCTGCCCATCACCGCGGGGGAGTGGGCGGCCCTGGAGGCCGGCCTGGTGCAGCGGGCCGGCCTGCTGGAAAAGATCCTGGTGGACGTTTACGGCCCCCAGGACCTGATCAAGAGCGGCGGTCTGCCCCCGGCGCTGGTCTTCGCCAACCCCAATTTTCTGCGCCCCTGCCACGGCATCCAGCCCGCCGGCGGCCGCTTTCTGGCCTATTACGCGGCCGATCTTTACCGCGGAGCCGACGGGCGCTTCAGGGTTTACCGGGATTACGCCGCCAGCCCGGCCGGCCTGGGGTATGCCCTGGAAAACCGGATCGTCATCTCCCGGGTCTTCTCGGATCTCTACCACAAGACGCCCATCCGCCGGTTGGCGCCTTTTTTCCAGAACTTTCACCGCGGACTGGCCCAGCGGGCCGCCCTGCGGCGGGTGGACCCCGGCATCGTGCTGCTCTCGCCGGGGCCGGAGAGCCGCATCTATTTCGAGCATGCCCTGCTCTCCCGCTACCTGGGCTACCCGCTGGTAGAGGGCCAGGACCTGACCGTGCGCAACGGCCGGCTGTTCCTCAAGAAGCTCGCCGGCCTGGAGCCGGTGGAGGTTATCTTCCGGCACACCGAGGACGGCAGCAGCGACCCCTTCGCCCTGCGACGCCAGCCCGCAAGCGGCGTGGCGGGGTTGATCCAGGTCTCCCGGGAGGGCAATATCGACATCGTCAACCCCATCGGCAGCGGGTTTGTCGATACGCCGGCGCTGCCGGTTTTTCTGCCGGCGCTCTGCCGCCCGCTGATGGGTGAGGACCTGGCCCTGGAAAACCACCCGGTCTGGTGGTGCGGAACCGCAGAGGGCAGGAATCACACCCTGGCCAATCCGGGAGAAGTGATCCTCGGTCCGGCCCTGGACCGCTCGGCGGCCGTCCCTTCCCCCGAGCTCCTGGGGAGGGCGATGGCGGCCGAACCCCACGCCTTCATGGCCCGCGCGCCACTTTACCCGGCGGCGGTCGCCGCCTGGGACGGCAACGGGGTCAGCGCCCGCTATAGCCTGCTACGGGTCTTTGTTTGCGCCAACGGCCGGGGCTTTGAGGTCATGCCCGGCGGCCTGGCCATCACCGCTGCGGACGTGGCGACCCTCACCGGGGACTGCCCCGAGCGGCAGCAGAGCAAGGACATCTGGGTGCTGTCCGACCAGCCGGTGGAGGTCTTCAGCCTCATGGGCGGGCTCCAGACGGTGGCCGACTTCCAGCGCGGCAGCGACCTGCCCAGCCGGGTGGCCGACCACCTGCTGTGGCTGGGCCGCTACTTGGAGCGCGCCGAGGGGCTGATCCGCCTTCTGCGCTCGGTGTTCCGCCGGCTGACCGGCGAGGCCCGACCGGTGGATATCCCCGAACTGCCCTTTCTGCTGAACCTCCTCAGGGCGGACAACACCATCCCCGCTGCACCGGCCGGAGACGGCATCCCCCCCTACCGGGAGTTATGGTCCCACCTAAACGCCGCCCTCTACCGGGAGGATCGGCCCGAAAGTGTGGTCGCCATTCTCAAACGGGTGCAGGTGGCGGCCCGTAATGTGCGCGACCGGCTCTCCCTGGACTCCTGGCGGGTGATCAACCGTTTGGACGGCTTTACCGACACCCCGGCCAGCGACCCGCTGGAGCTTCTGGACGACACACTCTTCACCCTGAGCGCCTTCAGCGGGCTGGCCATGGAGAGCATGACCCGCGGCCTGGGGTGGCGCTTCATGGACATGGGACGGCGGATGGAGCGCGCCATGAACCAGACCGGCCTGATCCGCATCGGGCTGAAGCCGGTCTGCGGCGAGGCCGGCAGCGCTCTGGAGGCGCTGCTGGAGATCTATGACAGCATCATGACCTACCGCGCCCGCTACCGCACGGCCTTTCAGCTGGCCCCGGTGCTGGACCTGCTGCTGGTTGACGAGAGCAACCCCAAGTCCCTGGCCTTCCAGGTCAACCGCATAGCCGAGCATGTGGCGAACCTGCCCCGCCAGAGCGACCGGCGCTTCGCCAGCCCGGAGGAGCGCATGGCCCTTGAGATGCTCACCGCCGCGCGCCTGGTGGACCTCACCGGCCTGGATTGCGGCGCAGGCGACGCCGCGACGGGGCCACTGGCTGCCTTCCTGGAAACCATGGAGACGCGTCTCAAGGATTTCGCCCAGCAGATCAGCGCCCACTATCTCAGCCGGGTGCCGCCCACCCCCCATTTCTCCGCCATCATGGGTGACCGCCGGCCATGAAATACCGCATCACCCACAAAACCGCCTACCGCTACTCGGAGCCGGCTTCCCTCTCCCAGAACGAACTGTTCCTGCACCCCCGCGAAACTGGCACCCAGCGGGTCGTCCAGAGCCGTCTGACGATCGTGCCCGAGCCCCAATACCTGCACCGCCGGACGGATTACTTCGGCAACATCGTTTACGTCTTCATGGTTCAGCAGCCCCACAACGAACTGAGCATGACCGCGGCCAGCATCGTGGAGACGCGCCAGGCGATGGTACCGGCGCCGGCAGACACCCCGCCTTGGGAAAGCGTGGCGCAGCGCCTGGCCGCCCCGGCCGACCCGGCGGAGCTGGCGGCCTGTCAGTTCGTTTTTGGAAGCCCCCTGGCCGCCACCGCCCCCGGCGTCCTGACCTACGGGCAGCCCTCCTTTCCTCCGGGAAGGCCGGTCCTGGTGGGGGCCATGAACCTGATACAGCGGATCTTTACGGAATTCACCTACGACAAATCGGCCACCACCGTGGACACCACCGTGGACCAGGTGCTGGCCAAGCGCAAGGGGGTCTGCCAGGATTTCGCCCATCTGGCCATCGGCTGCCTGCGGGCCCTGGGTCTGGCCGCGCGCTATGTCAGCGGCTACCTGGAAACCAAACCGCCGCCCGGCAAGCCGAAGCTGGTCGGTGCCGACGCCTCCCATGCTTGGATCTCGGTCTTCGTGCCGGATGCGGGCTGGGTGGATCTGGACCCCACCAACAACCTGATCGCAGGTGAAAACCACATCACCCTGGCCTGGGGGCGGGACTACGGCGACGTCACCCCGGTGAAGGGGGTGGTCATGGGCGGCGGCATCCACACCCTCTCCGTGCTGCTGGATGTGGCGGCCCAGACCTGACTCCGGAGACCGCACAGGGCCTGCGCACGGCAGGATTCAAAATCATGAATCTCAAAAAAATTTATTTATTTCAATTGGTTAATTTAATGCCAGGGATCGGCGAGATTTCGGGTTCAAATTTTTGAACCACCCCCATAAATCGAATTTGTAATTCAATCAAAAGGTTGGCATATTTTTCAGAAAAATCGGGTAAAAATTTTGAACTTTCACTGGCCGCGCCAGTAAATCCTTCGGGGGAGGGATAGGACCGGCCTGGATTTATTTTTTAACAAGATACTAAAATAATTATTAAATTTTTCCACCCCAACCCAAAAGGAAGGCTTTTGAAAAAGTTGGCAAGCTGTTTGCTTAGACGAATGCTACCTAATAATTCTTCACCTTTTCTCCTCCTTAACGGCCGATTGTCCACCTAACAATCGGCCGTTTCCTTTTGAATTCCGCAAGCGTTGCAAACTGCCCGTCGCCCCTGCATGGGCAAGCCCGCACGGCACCCGGCGCCTGCTTAAAAAAGCCCCGCTTCTCGGCGGGAACCCGCCCCGGTGACCATGGTTTCCAGTTTTCACTCATCCGCCGCGCCCGATTTGCCGATATAACCCTGGCGAGGGAACCCCCTCGGCGAACCGCCATCGACCCGATCCTATAGTTCACCAGCCTGGTATGTCTATTCATCGCGTCCTTCCCGAACACATCCCTGGGGTACTGGCGCCGGTAAAAAGCGGGCGGCCATCTGCCACCGCACGCGGAGGAGCGGGCTTCAGATCCGGCGCGCTGCGCCGCGCGCTGATGGTCTTGGGTCTTGTGCTGGTGGGGTTCGGCCTGGGCGGGCTGATCGCCCGGGGACTGCTGTCCTCCGCGCTGGAGGCCAAATACCTTGCCCGGACCGCGCAACAGATGACCTGGCAGTTGCTGCCAGGGCCTTCCGATGAGGTCCGCTACCCCGGCCAGGGGCCGTATGATCTGCGGCTTGGCTACAGCAAGCTGCCCGGCTACCTGGAACGCCTGCAAACCAACGGCTGGCGGATCGATGGGCAGGCCCGGATCAGCAAGCAAATGGCGCGTGCGGCGGACCTCGGGCTTTTTCTGCCGTATCCCGAGAAGGACCAGGCCGGCCTCACGCTTTACGACGGCGACCGCCGGCCGCTTTATATCAGCCGGCATCCCGAGCGGGTCTACACCAGCTTTGACAGTATTCCGCCCTTGCTGGTGAATGCGTTGACCCACATCGAAAACCGCGAGCTTCTGGTGGAGGCTTTCCCCACCCGCAACCCGGCGGTGGAATGGGACCGCCTGGCCCAAGCGCTGCTGGAGAAGGCCATCAGCCTGGTGGACCGCAAACGCAACGTGCCAGGGGGCAGCACCCTGCCGACCCAGATCGAAAAATACCGCCACTCGCCCGCCGGGCTCACCACCGACATGCGCGAGAAGCTGCGCCAGATGGCCACCGCCAGCCTGCGCGCCTATTTAAACGGCCCCAACACCCTCGAGATGCGGCGCGAAACGGTGACCGCCTACCTCAACACGGTACCGCTGGCGGCAACGGCCGACTTCGGCGAAGTCAACGGGATCGGTGACGGCCTGTGGGCCTGGTACGGCCTGGACTTCGACGCGGTCAACCGCATCCTGGCGAAAACGCCGGGCGGCCCCGCCGATGACGCCTATGCCAGCGCCTTCAAGCACGCCCTGTCGCTGATCGTGGCGGTGCGGCGCCCCTCGTACTATCTGGCCACCGACCGTCAGGCCCTGGACAGGTTGACCGACGATCATCTCAAGCTGCTGGCCAATGCCCGTCTGATTTCACGCGAACTGGCCGACCGGGCCAGACAAGTCAGGCTGCGCAGCGCCAGCCCTCCCACGGCGGCGCCGACGGCGCGTTTTGCCGACCGCAAGGCCGCCAACGCGCAGCGCATCCGGCTCATCGAGCTGCTGGGCGAATCCCGGCTGTACGACCTCGACCGGCTGGATCTGGCCGTCGAGACCACCATCAACCAGCCGGCGCAGCAAATCGTCAGCCGCTATCTGCAAGACCTGGCCCAGCCGGAAGCCGCGGCCGCATCGGGGCTGATCGGCCACCGCCTGCTGCAACCGGAGAACCCGCTGGAGAGCGTGATCTACAGCTTCACCCTCTACGAGAAATCACCGGCCGGCAACCTGCTGCGGGTCCAGGCCGACAACCTCAACCAGCCCTTCGACATCAACAGCCAGGCACGGCTGGACCTCGGCTCCAGCGCCAAGCTGCGCACCCTGGTCACCTACCTGGAGATCATCGCCCGGCTGCACGGCGAATTCCGCAGCCTGGATCCAGCCGCACTGCGGCAGAAGGCCCAGCCCCGGCGCGACGTGCTGGCCCAGTGGGCGGCGGCACGAATCCTTGCCAAGCCCGGCGAAACCCTGGCCGCCACCCTCGACGCCGCCATGGCACGCACCTATTCGGCCGCCCCGGAGCCGTTTTTCACTGGCGGCGGGGTGCACAATTTCGCCAATTTCGACCCCAAGGACAACAGCCGCGTGATGACCGTCTGGGAAGCCACCCGCAATTCGGTCAACCTGGTCTACATCCGCTTGATGCGCGACATCATCCGCCATTACGCCAGCAGCACCCCCGGGGCCGCGGCGCGGGTTCTGGAGGACGCCGGCAACCCCATGCGCAAAACCTACCTGACCCGTTTCGTCGACCGGGAGGGCCGGGTTTTCATCCACCGCTTCTACCAGCGCCACCGGAGGCTCACCCCGGTGCAGATGGCCGAGGAGCTTTACGCACGCACCGGCCTCAACCCACGTCGCTTCAGCGCGGTGTTCCGTTATCTGGAGCCGGAGGCGCCCTTCGCGTCCTACGTCGCCGCGCTCAGCGCGCAGGTGCCGGCCAGCGTCAGCCTGGACGCAAAGACGCTCCAAGCGCTCTACGCTGCCCATGCGTCCGAGACCTGCAGCTTGGCCGATCGCGGCTATATCGCGCAGATCCATCCGCTGGAGCTGTGGGTGGTCAAATCCTTGCGCGGCGAGCCGAAAACCGACCTCAACACCCTGTATGATTCCGGCATGCAAGTGCGCCTGGAAGTTTACGACTGGCTCTTCAAAACCAGCCGCAAAAACGCCCAGGACATCCGGATCCGGTCGCTGCTGGAAGTCGAGGCCTTTGACGGCCTGCTGCGGGACTGGAAACGCCTGGGCTATCCTTTCGAGACCATCACGCCGTCCTACGCCACGGCAATCGGGAGCTCTGGCGATCGCCCCGCCGCCCTGGCCGAACTGATGGGCATTCTGATCAACGACGGGGTGCGGATGCCCAGAGTGAGCCTCAGCGGCCTGCACTTCGCCGCCGACACGCCCTACGAAACCCGGCTGTCGCGGAAGCCCGACGCGGGTGAGTGCCTGATGCCGGCCGAGGTTGCGCGGACGGCTCGCCGCGCCCTGGCCCTGGTGGTCCAATCCGGCACCGCCGTGCGCCTGGCCGGCGTACTGAAGGACCCGGCCGGCCAGCCGCTGACGATTGGCGGCAAAACCGGCACCGGCGACCACCGTTACGAACGCTTCGGCAAGGGGGGCGAGCTGCTGGAATCGCGCGTGGTCAACCGCACCGCCGCCTTCGTGTTCTACTTGGGCGAGCGCTACTTCGGCACCCTGACGGCCCTGGTACCCGGCGAGCAGGCCGGCCAGTTCGGCTTCACCAGCTCACTCACCACCCAGATCCTGAAAAGCCTGCTGCCCCAGCTGCAGCCGCATCTCTATCCGGAGCCGCCGGCACCTGACGGCTCCGCGGCCGAAGCCGCCGCCCAATCATCGCCGGCATCGCCCACAGCCGAAAAGCCCGACGGCACCACCCGCCAGGCCGACCCGCCGGCCGGGGAAGTGCTGCCGGCCGGAGCAGCCCAGAAATACTGAAATCAATTTTGCCGTTCAACTGCTTGCTGGAACCCAAGGCGATGATTGCCGGATCTCATATCCGCCGGTGCGGCGAAGGCAGGTATACTCCGGGAGGCTTGCGGCGGGATCAGCCACCCTCCGCCGGCAAGCGCGGATCGGGCACTTCCTCCCGGATGCGGTCGGAAAAGCGGGGGTCCTGGTCGGCGGCCCGCGCCTGGGCGGTGATCGCGCCGCGCCGGCGCAATTCCGCGAGCGGCAGGCGGGTGTCGACGCTGCCGCGGGCGTAGAGCAGCTCGTCCAGCCGCCCGTTGGCCAGAATGCGCCAGTCGAGCCGCTGTCCCACGCCGAGGTGCTTGAGGTGGTAGCGAATGCCGGTGGTGCAGTTGTGGGTCAGGGCGTTGTACCATCGGGGGCGCCGGGCCAGCAGATTCAGCTCGGCGAGATATTCCAGCAGCAGCGCCCGGGCCTGGGCCAAGGACATCCGGATCCGGAACAGGTAAAGCTCCTCGCCCCGATAGTTGGTGCGCAGCCGCACCACGTCGCGCTCATCGGCGACCACGTAATAGACCTCGAACTGGCGGAAGAAGCCGCGCACCGCCGAGTAGGTCTCGCCCTTTTCCTTGCGCGTCTCGATGGAGATCGCCAGGGGCGGGCCTTCGGCAAACTCCCAGCTGGCAATGGTGTGGGCGATCGCCGTGGGCCCCCAGAAGCAGATGAAGAGGTCCACCCCGCGCAGCTGGTCGAGGTCATAGCTGCGGGTTTCCCAGCGCTCGGTGAAATCGGTCTCGCTGCGGTAGTCGAAATTGCGCAGGTTGTGCACGGTTATCCGGTTTCCCGCCACCTCGGCTGTCGTCGTGCGGGCCACGTCCAAAAGCCAGTCGCGGTCGTTGCTGGGCGGGATGGCCAGCCACCAGCCGAGAACGCCAGCAAATGCCGCCGACACGGAGAGCAGCGCCAGCCAGTAGGGGCGCAGCCCCAGCAGAATGCCAAGGCAAATCAGGGCAAAGGCCGCTGCCAGCGCGCCGGCCGCCCAGCGGTTGACCGGGCCGTCGAACCAGATCGCCGCCGCCGCCCAGGTCACCGCCAACACCAGCGGCAGGGCCAGCAGCACCCGGAGCGTCACACGCGTCCAGCCAGTGGCCATCGCAGCCTTCCTCCTGGCGCCATGTGCGCCGCCTCTGTCATGGCTTCGCCGGCACCGTTTCCAGCCACTGGCAGCGCTCGGCGACCACCGGCGCCACGTTCTCGTGGCCGATGCCGTGGACCATCAGACCGATGACGCGCTCGTCGTTGTCGTATTCGGTGTGGGCCGCCATCGGATTGGCGACCTCGCCCAGCCCGAAGAGGGGCGACAGCGGCGCGACGTTGAGGATGACATTGGTCAGGGTGGGACAAAGACGGGAATCGATGTGGCGGTCGAGAAAATCCGGCGGAATGGCGTAGCTGAAGAGATCGTTGGGGTCGCTGAAGGCGATCAGCCGCATTTCCCGGAACAGCCGCTCGTCTGCCCGGGGGGCGCCAGCGGTGCAAATCTCCGCGATCTGACCGTGAAGCTTGGGTTCCGCCTGGCCCAGCTGCAGCAGCGGCAGCTGGTTGGAGAGCATGAAGACCGGAAAGGTCTTCTCCATCAGGACCGCCAGGCGCCTGGAAAGTCCGGGGTCGGCCTTGCCCTGGACCGCGATCTCCTGGAGGGCGTCGGTGGTGACCCGGCTGCCGAGGCTGTGGGTGATGAAAGCGTAGTCGTCCCCGAAGCGGTCCAGGGTCTCCGGGCTGGCGGGGTCGCAGAAGGCCGGCCCGGACGCCGGCAGGGTTTGCCAGGTGTCGCTCATCATCCAGCAGAGGGACTGGCCCACCGAGGTCTGGATCTGCAGGCGAAACTCGCCATAATAGAGCACCACGTCGGGCACCGTGTCGTTGACAAAGAGCTTCAGGGTGTTGTTGATGCCCGTCCGGCGAAAGGCGTATTCCCCCGAATTGTCGAAGGCGATGGTTTCCTTGGCGGCATCGATGATCGGGTCCCAGGTCAGCTCGTAAAAGATCAGTTCGCGTCCCGTCGCGGTATTGAAATAGCGGCTGACCCGCAGGGTGCCGAGCCCGCCGGTATATTTCGGGTGCGACAACTCGATTTGCTTGTATTTCTCCTCCACCTGCGGCAGGGCCAGAGCCCGGGCGAGGTTCTCGGCCAGGCGGGTTGCGTAGCCGGGCTGGTGTGTGCCGATGCCGTGCACCATCAGGACCTTGAGCAGCCTCCGGTCGGCGACCCCGCGGGCGGCCTCCAGGTCCTGCTGCCGCATGTAGGCTTCCAGGCCGGGGAAGGCACGGCCCCGGACGAAACACTTGCGGGGGTCCTGGGTCTCCCCCGTGTCCTCCATCAAGGCCTGGGTCACCCCCTTGGCAAATCCCGCGCAGCCGCTCAAAAGCGCCAGCAGCCCAATCAGCAGCAGGCACTTCCACGCCCGATCGAACATCTTTCCGTCCATGGATAGCCTTCCGATTGTTTTTGCGGTTTGCAGCCGGCG
>JAJDNY010000154.1 GCA_022340425.1 Desulfobacteraceae bacterium
CGCTTTTTTCGGTGAAAGCTTGACTCCCCCTATGAATTGGTATAAGGACTTTTTTCTGCCAGCAAATGGCGGAAGCCCGCCATTAATTTACCCAGAAAGGAGGCTCACCAATGGCTTTTGTTCCCACTGTGGACGAAGAAAAGTGCGAAGGCTGCGAAGAGTGCGTGGATGTCTGCCCGGTCGAAGTGTTTGAAATGGTCGACGGCAAGTCCAGCCCGGTCAACGCCGAAGAATGCCTTGGCTGCGAAAGCTGCGTGGAAGTTTGCGAACCCGGCGCCATCACCGTCGAGGAAATCTGATCAGCCGGCAGGTTTGAACCTCCCCGGATCCGCTCCGGGGAGGTTGTTTTTTTGCGCCCCACCCAGCGCCCCCGCCCCAAAGCGTTCGCTTTCCCGGACCCGACAGGTGCCGACGATGAAACCGCCCCCAGACCATCAGCACGTCATCGCCCACACCCCGCTGGGGTTTGCGGCCGTGATCTACCGCGACCAGCCTTTCGGCGTGGTGGAAATCCTGCTGCCCCAGCCCGGCGACGACCTGCGGGCCCGGCTGCAGGCGGCAGGTGCCCCGGAGGCCGGCCGGCACCCGGACGCCCTGGCCCTGGCGCAGGCCATCCAGGACTATTTCGAGGGCCGACCGCCGGCCCCCGCCTGGCCCCACTGGGAGTGGCTGGACCTCAGCGGGCTGACCCCCCTGCAGCAGGCCACCCTCAAGGCCACCGTGGGCATCCCCTACGGCCAGACGCGGACCTACCGTGAGGTGGCGCAGGCAGCGGGCAACCCCAGGGCCGCGCGCGCGGCCGGCACCGCCCTCGCCAAAAACCCCTACCCCATTCTGATTCCCTGCCACCGGGTGATCCGCAGCGACGGGTCGTGCGGCAGTTTCGGCGGCGGCACCCCCCTCAAGCAGGCCATGCTAGCCCTCGAGCGCCAGGGTCAAAACACAGGCGCCGCACCTCCCCCCAGCCGCTGAACCACCCCCCGGCCGCAAACGCCAAACGCCCGTGCGGCAGGCAAACTGCCGGACGGGCGTCTGAATTTGGCGGCGGCCAGTACTCAGGCGATTTGGGCGGTGATTTTCTGCACGGCGTCCCGCACGGTTTGCGCCAATTCGGCTAGCCCCTGGGGTTGGAGTCCCAGGTGTTCCAGCGACCCGGCCGCGGCCTGGAAGCAGAAGGGGTCGATCTCGTCCGGACCGTCGGTCATGTGGGCAATCAGGTCCGCCACTTCCAGAATGTAGGCCAGATCCTCGCCCCCGGCGCCGCATGGGTTGTGGTGAAACCCCACCCCGACGGCCTGAATCTCCGGGATCTGCCACTGCTTGCAGAGTTCGGCGGCGAGTTCCGCGTGGTCGAAGCCGAAGAGTTTGCGCTCGGCCTGGAAGCAGCTGCCCCCGACCGCCGCCAGGAGCGCATCGAAATCGGCCTTGCGCTCCTGGACGTGGGGGTCCAGGATGATTTTGCCGGCGTCGTGGAACAGGCCGGCGGTGAAGGCATGCTCCTGCAGGCCGCCGCTGCGGCCGGCGGCGATGGTCTTTGAGCCCACCGCCACGGCCAGCGAATGGCGCCACAGCCCGCCGGCATCGATGCCGTAGCCGGTCAGCCCACTGCCCAGAAAACTCGTGCTGCCCGCCAGGGTGATGACCTCCTCGAGGGTTTTAAACCCCAGGACCACCGAGGCGTGCTGAATCGAGGAGACCATGCCGCTGAGGCCGTAGTAGGCCGAATTGGCCATTTTGAGCACCCGCCCGGCCAGGGCCTGATCGGTCTCCAGCACGGCGGCGATATCGTTGAAGCTGGTTTTGGGGTTGGCCATGACCTCCCGGGCCTTCATGACCACCTGGAACATGGACGGCAGGTCGCTCTGTTTCTTGAGAATCCGCTCTTTGAGGGCCGTTGACATGCAGGCATCCAGGCCCGCCCCGTCGGCCGCCTCCGGGTCGACATCAGCGCAGGGCCGCAAATCCAGGCGGACTTTTGCCTTGCAGGCCGGGCAGGGAAATGCGATGATTTTTCCTTTTGGCAGACGATCCTCGGGGATGTTATACGTTTGGGAACAGGAAGGGCATTGGACTTTCATGTCTTCTCACTTGCTTCTAGCGCGCTGCCGCGCCGTCGGGTTGGCGTGCGGCCGGTCGCCCGGAGGTGCCGGCCGCGTGATTCAAGCTAACCCATCGTCCGGCCCAACCGCAAACTTGAGCGTTCCCCGGCCCACCGGGAACCCCTTCCGGCAAACAATCGACTTGCCTGCCGCGACAAACTGTGATAGCTGAAATTAACCAATGAAACAGTATGTTATCGACGAACTTCGACCCCAGGACCACCAGCGTCTGAAAGACTATCTGGACCAGAATCTGGAAGCCGCCAATCTGCCCGGGGTCTACTGGCTGCCGCTGGACGAGCGGGTCTGCAGCGACCTGCAGGCACGTCACACGGATTGCCGGCCCCATTTTTTGACGCTGACCCTCGAAGCCGACCACCTGGCCTGCGAGCTGCTCGTCCGCACGCGCCGCAAGCTGCGTTGCGAGTGCATGGGCTTCGCCACCGAAGCCCAGCGCAACTGGCTGATTCGCTACATCGACGCCGTTTTCGACCATCTGGGGCTGGTGGCCTGAAACCAGACCCGACCCCGGCCGCGGCCTTTCGAAACAGCCCTGCCGGAGTTTCGGAACAACCGCCGGCGCGGCGCCGCGGCTTGCCGCCAAGCCCACCAACCCGGGGATATCTCCATGCTGCAGACGATTGCAATTGCGCTTTGGACGGTTTTTGTCACGGTTATTTTCAGTTACCTGTCCATTCTGCTCTCCCTGGTGGGGACCAGCGGGAACCTTTCCCACCTCTCGGCCCGCCTCTGGGGCCGCTCGATTCTGGCCGCCAGCGGCATTCGGGTCCGGGTCACGGGCATGGAGAGAATCGACCCGGCGAAATCCTATATCTTCATGTCCAATCACCAGAGCAATTTCGACATCCCCGTCCTGCTGGCGTACCTCAAAGTTCAGTTCCGCTGGCTGGCCAAGGAGGAGCTCTTCAAAATTCCTTTTTTCGGCTACGCCATGCAGCGCGTGGGATACATCAGCATCAACCGCTCGGACCGCCGCTCGGCCTTTCTAAGCCTCAAGCGAGCCGCCCAGATCATCCGCGGCGGCGTGTCGGTCCTGATCTTTCCTGAGGGCACGCGCAGCTTGGACGGCCAGATCCGGCCGTTCAAGAAGGGCGGCTTCATCCTGGCCCTTGATGCCGGGGTCCCCATCGTGCCGGTGGTGATCCGCGGCACCCGCTCGATCATGCCCAAAGAGCGCCTGCGGATACGGCCCGGCCGGGTGAGTCTTGAAATCCTGGCCCCCATCGACACCACCGCTTACACGCGCAAGTCCAAGGAGGACCTGATCGCGGCGGTCCGCCGGGCCATTTGCGAGGGCTTTTATGGGAAGGGGTAGGAAGCGACCGGCATGCTGAAAATTATTCCACTGGGCGGGTTGGGCGAAATCGGGCTCAACATGATGGTCTTTGAATACGGCGAGACGATGGTGATCGTCGATGCGGGCCTGATGTTCCCCGAGGACTACATGCTCGGGGTGGACATCGTGATCCCCGACCTGGACTTCATCCGCCGCAACGCCGCCAAAGTCTGCGGCATCGTCCTGACCCACGGCCATGAGGACCACATCGGGGCGCTGCCCTACCTGCTGCGCGAGGTCAACGTCCCGATTTACGGCACCCCCTTCACCTTGGGGCTGGTGCGCCACAAGCTGCAAGAGCGCGACATGCTGCAGGCCGCCCGCCTGCAGGCCATCTCCAGCGCGGCGCCGCTGCGGCTGGGGGCCTTCGAGCTCGAATTCATCGACGTCTGCCACAGCGTCGTGGGGGGGGTCGGGGTGGCCTTCCGCACGCCCCTGGGGATCGTGATCCACACCGGCGATTTCAAAATCGGCCACGACGCCGTCGGCGGCATGCGCACCGACCTCAACAAGTTCGCCTGCCTGGGCCAGGAAGGGGTGCTGGCGCTGCTCTCGGACTCCACCAACGTGGAAAAGGAGGGCTACACGATCTCCGACCGCGAGATCGGCGAGACCCTGACCAGAATCATCACCGCCGGCAGCGGCCGCACCATCGTGGTGCTCTTCGCCTCCAGCATCGGACGGATCCAGCAGGTGATCGACATCGCCCGGCAGCGCGGCAGCAAGGTGGTCATCGACGGTCGAAGCATCGAGATCAGCGTCGGCATCGCCCGGCAGCTGGGCTACCTGAGCCTGCCGCCGGAGATGACCATCGGCGTCGAGGAACTCGCCGAGCACCCCGACAACGAGATCATCATCATCACCACCGGCAGCCAGGGCGAGCCGATGTCCGCCCTGGCGCGGATGGCCACCGGCAGCCACAAGCACATCCGGATCAAAAACGGCGACACGGTCATTCTGTCCTCCAAATTCATCCCGGGCAACGAGAAGGCCATCGCCGGCATGATCAACCAGCTGTACCGCCGGGGGGCGGATGTCATCTACGAAAAGATCTCGATGATCCACGTTTCGGGCCACGCCTTTCAGGAGGAGCTCAAGCTGATGATCAGCCTGACCCGCCCGCGCTACTTCATTCCGATCCACGGCGAGTACCGGCACCTGGTTCTCCACTCCCGGCTGGCCCAGCAGGTCGGGATCCCCAGGGAGCGCGTGCTGCTGGCCGAAAACGGCCAGACCGTCGGCTTCGACGCGGACGGCGGCCGCATCCTGGGCGAGGTCGACACCGGCCGGGTCCTGATCGACGGCAAGGGGGTCGGGGACGTGGGCCGCAGCGTGCTCAAGCAGCGCCGGGTTCTGTCCGAGGAGGGGTTGGTGGTGGTCAACATGGCCTTTGACGAGGAAACCGGGATCATCGTCTACGGGCCGGAAATCGTCTCCCGCGGGTTTGTCTTCGAAACCGCCACCGGCCACCTGCTGGAGGACGCCAAGTGCGTCATCCTCGAAATCGTAGACGAGATCAGCCCGGAGACCCCCAACCGCCTGGCCACCATCCGCGCCATGGTGCAGACCGCCCTGCGGCAGTACTTCACCTTCGCCATCAAGCGCCGGCCGGTGATACTGCCGTTCATCTTAGAGATTTAGACCCCGGCCGAGACTGGAAGACGCTTACCCGTGGCACGAGCAGACGTCAAAAAAACCGCCCCAGCACCCAGCCTGATGCGCAAGGAAATCATCGGGATTTTCCTCTTTTTCCTGGTCATCCTGACCCTCACCAGCCTGCTATCTTACAGCCCCGACGACCCCTCGATCCACAACGCCCGCGCCGAAGGCGAGATCCTCAACCTCTTCGGCCTGGTGGGCGCCCACCTGGCCGGCCTGCTGGTGGGCCTCTTCGGTCTGGGCGCCTTCTGGCTGCCGCTGCTGTTGCTCTTTTCCAGCCTGCACTTCTTCGGCAGCCGGCCCGCCCGCACCCTGGCCGGGGTGTTGATCGGCGGCCTGCTGCTGGTGGTCACCAGCGGCAGCCTGATGGCCCTGCAGCAGGACCACTACGAGGTCTTCGGCAGCCGCTTCTCCGCCGGCGGCATTCTCGGCATTCCGCTGAAGTCTTTGCTGGTGCGCTACGCCAATGCCACCGGCGCGGCCGTCATCCTGGCACTGCTGTGGCTGGTGGGTTTCATCATGGCCACCGGGTTCTCGCTCCTGGCCTTCGCCGGACGGGCCTGGCAACTAGCGCTGCGCTGCGGCGAGGGCCTGAGCCAGCTGCGGCTGCAGTGGCAGGTCCGCCGGGAGGAGCGGCAGCGCCGCCGGGCGGGCAACCGGCGCCGGCCGGTGGTCCAGAAAGCGGCGCCGATCGAGATCAAGGCCCCCCCGCCGCCGCCCCCCAAGAGCCTGCCGGCCCCCCAGCAGGAGGAATTCGCGTTCATGCACCAGGAGGGCGATTTCCGCCTGCCGGCGCTCGCCTTTCTGGAGGACCCGCCCGAGCGCTCGGCCAAGGTCAACTCCGACAACCTGCGGGCCCAATCCCAGTTGATCGAGAAGAAACTCGAGGATTTCGGGGTCAACGGCAAGGTGGTGGCGGTCACCCCCGGACCGGTGATCACCACCTATGAGTACGAGCCCGCGCCGGGGGTCAAGATCAATAAGATCGTCAACCTCTCCGACGACCTGGCCCTGGCCCTGCGGGCCCTCAGCATCCGGACGGTGGCCATTCCGGGGAAATCCGTGATCGGGATCGAGGTCCCCAACGAGGACCGCGAGATGGTCTGCTTCAAGGAGGTCGTCGGCTCCCGGGTGTTCGAAAAGTCGCGCTCCAAACTGCCCCTCTGCCTGGGCAAGGACATCGTCGGCAACCCGGTGGTGACGGACCTCGAGAAGATGCCGCACCTCTTGATCGCCGGCGCCACCGGGGCCGGCAAAAGCGTGGCCCTCAACGCCATGATCTGCAGCTTCCTCTACCGCTCGACCCCCGAGGACATCCGCCTGATCATGGTGGACCCCAAGCGCATCGAGCTCTCCCTCTACGACGGCATCCCCCACCTGATCACCCCGGTGGTCACCGATGTCAGCAAGGCCACCAACGCCCTCTTCTGGGCGGTTCGCGAGATGGAGCACCGCTACGAGCTGCTGTCGCGCTTTCAGGCCAAAAACATCCACCAGTACAACCAGAAAATCGAAAAGGAGCCGCCGCCGGAAGCCGACGCGGACCAGGCGCCGCCCCCGACCAGGCTGCCGCTGATCGTGATCATCATCGACGAGTTGGCCGACCTGATGATGGTGGCCTCGCGGGACGTGGAGGTGGCCCTGACCCGCCTCGCCCAAATGGCCCGGGCCGCCGGCATCCACCTGATTCTCGCCACCCAGCGCCCGTCGGTGGATGTCCTCACCGGGATCATCAAGGCCAACTTTCCCACCCGCCTGACCTTTCAGGTGTCATCGAAAATCGATTCGCGCACCATCATCGACACCAACGGCGCGGAAAACCTGCTGGGCAACGGCGACATGCTCTTCATGCCGCCGGGCACCGCCAAGCTCCAGCGGATTCACGGCGCCTACATCTCCGAGGCGGAGCTGGAGCGGATCACCTCGTTTTTGCGCGCCCAGCAGAAGCCCGACTACGACGCGGCCGTGGTGGAGGGCGCCGCCGAGGCCCAGAACGAGGCGGAGGCCCCCGCGGACTTCGACGAGCGCTACGACGAGGCCTTGGCCCTGGTGACCCGCACGGGGCAGGCTTCGATCTCGATGGTCCAGCGCCACTTGCGCATCGGCTACAACCGGGCGGCGCGGATCATCGAAACCATGGAAAAGGAGGGGGTGGTGGGGCCCTCGGACGGCGTCAAGCCGCGCGAGGTGCTGGCACGGGGGTATGATGAGATGCCCTGACCGTCTGGCAGCATCGGTCAAGGGGTTTCTGGATCCGCTGGAGGGGCGCCGCCTCTTCGAGCTCGCCGCGGCGGCCAGCAGGCAAGGCCCCTGCCTGGAGATCGGCAGCTACTGCGGCAAATCCACCGTCTATCTGGGCTGCGGCTGCCGCCAAAACGGGGGGGTTCTCTTCTCGGTGGATCACCACCGCGGCTCGGAGGAGCAGCAGCCCGGCGAGGCCTACTTCGACCCCGAACTCTTTGATTCCGCCAGCGGCTGCGTGGACACCTTCCCCGCCTTTCGCAGGACCCTGGCGGCGGCGGGCCTGGAGGGCACGGTGGTGCCCCTGGTCTGCCCCTCGGCCCTGGCCGCGCGGGGGTGGGCCACACCGCTTTCCCTGGTCTTCATCGACGGCGGCCACAGCTTCGAGGCGGCCCACGGCGACTACCGCGCCTGGACCGGGCATCTCATGCCGGGCGGCTATCTGCTGATCCACGACATATTTTTGGACCCCGCCGCGGGCGGCCAGGCACCGCGCGAGGTCTACGCGATCGCCCGCGCCAGCGGGCGGTTCGACGCACTGCCCATGACCGGAACCCTGGGCGTGCTGCAGCGGCGCGCCTGAGGCCTCCCGGCCGCAACGGTGACTATCGGCGCACCCGGGTGGAGCCGTCGGCGCCGCGCAGCACCCGCACCGGGTCCCCGACGGCAAACGTCCGCTCCTCGGCGCCGAGCTCCTGCACCACCGAAATCATCTGGCCGTTTTCAAGCCGCACGGTGATCTCCAGGGCCGGGCTTCTGCGCGCGGCCCCCTCCGCCAATTGCCCGGCACCGGCGCCCAGCAGGGCGCCGGCCACGGCGGCCAGGGTGCTGCCGCGCCCGCTGCCGATGGTGCTGCCGACCACACCGCCGGCGACACCGCCGGCGGCGGCGCCGAACCCGCTGGGATTGTTCTCGATGGTGGCATTGGCCAGATGGGTGATGGTCCCGAAAGAAACCGACTGTGCAACCCGGGCCTGGTTGGACGAGAAGGTGCCGCCGGTTTCGGAGGCACAGCCCACGGCCAGGACAAAGTATAAAGCGGTCAGTGAGCAAACGATCCTATTTGCATTCATGTTCGACCCCTTCTTCGATTGGATGCGGGCGGTGGTCGCCTTGCGGCTGTTTCAAGAACTGACAGTCATTTAGTAACTATTTCGCTGGGAACAATCAAGTCAAATTGGGGGCCCATTCCTAACGGCGGCAGCATCCGTCGGATTAAACCCGCCCGTCACCCCACCGCCGACAACCTCAACCTCCCCTCTGCGGCCGCCTGCCGCCGACCGCAGTGCGCCCTTCGGCGCGATTTACTGACTTGACAAGTAGAGCTAAGCAATAGTATTGAGATCCATTTAAATGACCGCTGGCGGTTTTCGGCGCGTTTTTAACGATTTCCTTACATTTCCCGCCCCAAAGGCCTGGTTTGGCCAGCGCGCGGCCTCTCTTGCGACCTTTTTTTTGCCATCCGCCGCGGGGGTGGTCATCATCTAGCCCATAGACATGAAACCGCACCGTACCGGTGCGCAGGAGATACCTTGACCCACTTCAAACGCCGCCTGCTGATCGGTTTCGGGGTCTGCCTGGTGGTTTTGGCGGGGCTGGGGGTCTGGTTCTACCAAGTCTATTTTGCCTCCACGGTCAGCGCCCTGCAGCGCGCCGAGGCCTTTTTGTTTCGCCGCATGCAGGTCGCGCAGCTCAACCAGCAGGGCGAGTACCGTTTTTTTTTCGTCACCAACCGCCGTGCGGAGGGCGATGAAGGGTCGCTGGAGGAGCGCTTCGGGACCGAGCGCGAGGAGGCCCTCAAATTCGGGTTTTTTGACGTCAAGATCGAGCCCTCCCTGGGCCTGGGGATGATCATCAACCCCACCGAGTGGTTCCAGAACGAGGAGATCAAGCTCAAGGCGGTGCAAACGCTTGATCAATCGGCATTCGTCGCCCAGGTGCAACAGCTCGTTCAGGAATCCCCCTACCGCGCGCTCTTGATGGTGGTGCACGGGTTCCGCGAGGCCTTTCCCTCGGCTCTCCGCAAGACCACGTTTTTGGGCCACGTGCTGGACATCAACACGCCGGTGCTCCTCTTCGACTGGCCCGGCAACCAGGGCAGCTCACCGGCGGGCTACCGGCGGGCGCAACGGGTGGCCAAAGCCTCCGGGGCGGAGCTGGCCCGCACCCTGGAGCTGATCATTCGCGAGATCCAGCCCGAGCGGCTGTGGCTGATCGCCAACAGCATGGGGGCACAGGTGGCCGTCGACGCCTTCCGGCTGCTCTACGAGCAGGCGGACCTGGCCGATGCCGAGACCGAGATCGCCGATGTCATGCTGACCGCACCGGACGTCGACTTCGAGGAGTTCGACGCCCATTTTCAGCAGGCCCTCAAGGCCCTGGCCCGCAAAACCACGATCTACGTCTCCTCCAACGACCGGGCCCTGGTGGCCAGCCGCCTCCTCAACCGCGGCCGGCGGCGGGGGGAAAGCACCCTGAGCCCCAGCGAGCTGGAAGCGGCCGCGCGGGTGGTGGACCACGACCCGGACAGCGAGGAGGTCACCGTGGTGGATGTCACGCCGGTCAACCGCACCCGCAACTTCCACAATTTCAGCCTGGAAACGCCGGAGTTTTTCGACGACGTCTTCCTGCGTCTGACCAACACCGAAACCCCCCGCAGCCGCCTGATCTACGCGGTCCAGGCCCCCAACGGCACGATCTACTGGATCCTGACCCGCGGTCGCTAGCCGGAGAACCTATGACACGCACCGCCTGTGGGACCATACGCCTGCCGCTTCGCCTCCGATGGGGCGTGTTGATCGCCTTGGCGGGCGCCGCCGCGCTTGTCGTCCAGGGCTGCACCGGCCTGCCCTTGGAGCCCTGGCACACCGAAGCGCTGACCGCCGAATTCAGCACCCGCAAGGCCGATGAGGTTCGAACCTTCGAGGACTACCGGCGGCTGGAGGAGCGGTTGTTCGCCCAGCTGGAGAAAGAGGTCGTCGCGCAGACCCCCACCGGCCCGACCCAGGCGCTGGTACGCTACAGCCGGGGCAGCGCCGCCGACCCCCTGGGCAGCCAACCCAACTGGAACCGCAGCTTCGAACTGACAGCCGAAGCGCCTGCCGGCGGGGTCCTGCTCCTGCACGGGATGTCGGACTCCCCCTACAGCCTCAGGGCGATCGGCCAAAGCCTGAACCAGCACCATTTCTGGGTGGTCGGCCTGCGCCTGCCCGGCCACGGCACGGCCCCCTCGGGGCTGCTCAGCATCCACTGGGAGGACATGGCCGCCGCCGTCCGGCTGGGCATGGCCCACCTGGCGGCCAAGCTCGGCGAGAAGCCGATCCATATCATCGGCTATTCCACCGGCGCCACCCTTGCCCTGGACTTCGCCCTGGACGCCCTGGACGGGCGGAGCGCGCCGGTGCCGGCCAGCCTGGTGCTGATCTCCCCGGCGATCGGCCTGCACCCGGCGGCGGCGCTGGCCAAGTGGAAACGCCGGCTGGCGGTCCTGCCCGGCCTGGGCAGCCTCGCCTGGCTGGTGGTCGAGCCGGAATTCGACCCCTACAAGTACAACTCCTTTGCCACCAACGCCGGCGAACAGGTTCACCGCCTGACGCGCTCGGTCGCCCAACGCATCCAGGGCCGCGCACGGTCCCACCCGGAGAGCGTGCTGCCGCCGACCCTGGTGTTCAAATCCAACGCGGACGCCACCGTTTCGACGGACGCGGTGGTGGACCGCCTGCTGGGCCGGCTGGACCCCCATCATCACGAAATCGTGCTCTTCGACATCAACCACTGCGCCGCCAAGTCGATGCTGCTGTTCGCCGACCCGCGGGCGCTGGTCACCCGGTTGATGGGCGACGACAGCCTGCCGTTCACCGTGACCCTGGTCACCAACCAGAACCCGGAAAGCGTCGCGGTGGTCGCCCGCCGGCAGGCGCCCTTCTCCGGGGAGGCGTTTCCGGACGAGCCCCTGGACCTGGCCTGGCCGGCGGGGGTGATCTCGCTCTCCCACGTGGCACTGCCCTTTCCGCCCGACGACCCACTCTACGGCCAGCGCCCGCCGGACAACGAGGACGTTCTCTTTCTCGGCCAGATGGCCATTCAGGGCGAGCGCGGCCTGTTGAAGCTCTCTTCCGACTGGCTGCTGCGCCTCCGGCACGACCCGTTTTACGCCTACCTGGAGGAGCGCGTACTGGCGTGGCTGAGCAAGACCGGCGGCGATGGCGCCGAGAGCGCGGGCGGGGCGCGTCCGCCCCAGCCATGACCAAAAACGCGGGGCCGCCTTGCCCGGGGGGCACTTACGCCTTAGAATGAAAAAAAGCATCCGGGGGAGGCCAATCCGGGTGACCGCGGGGTTTCGGGCATCTCCCAGTGGAAGCCCGACAACAAGCCGACGGTCGTGAAATCCGCAGTTTCAGAACCCATCACAACCAACAACGAACAGGAGGTCATCATGGCGCAGCTGGTGGTAATCGAATTTCCCGACGAGGCCACCGCGTTTGAGATGCGGGCGGAACTGGCCAAGATGCAGAAAGAGTACCTCATCAAAATGGACGACGTGGTGGTGGTAACCAAGAACGAAAAGGGCAAGGTCAAGCTGCATCAGGCCGTCAACCTGACCCTGACCGGCGCCGCGGGCGGCAGCTTCTGGGGCATGCTGATCGGGCTTATATTTCTCAACCCGCTGCTGGGGGCCGCGGTGGGCGCCGGCGCCGGCGCCATCAGCGGCAAACTGACCGACATCGGCATCAGCGACAGCTTCATGAAGGAGTTCAGCGAGGCCTTCACCCCCGGGTCATCGGCCCTTTTCCTGCTCTTCCGCGAGGCCACCCAGGACAAGGTCCTGGACCGCCTGAAGAGCTTTCATGGCAAGGGCAAGGTCCTCAAGACCTCCCTCAGCACGGACGACGAAGAGATGCTGCGCAAGGTGATCGAGGGTTGAATCACCGCAGCCTCGGCTAACGCAGCCCCCAATCTGGTTTTGGCGGATGCGTAACGGGGCAACGCGATTCACAGTCAGCCTTCCTCCAGCGGCGGCCCGGCCCGAAGTGCCGAAACGCCGCTGGACTTTCGTGATTCAGCGGGAGATGGACCGCTTCCAATATGACGATGCTTGGCCGATTCAACCGTCGGCCGTGGCGTCTTCTGTATTCCACTAAATGAATCCCCAACCCTTCTTGATGAGGAACCCTATGATGCCCGAAAATGTAACTGAAAGTCTGCGGCCATCGAAAACCGATCGTGTTGCCAAGGCCTTTGCACGCTACGGCTGGGGTGGTTTTTGGTCGCTGATCCTGATGGGCGCGGTCCCCGTCATCATCATGATCTACACCTTTATTTTCTCGGACCGGCCGTCCGGCACCCACCGCTCCGGACTGCCCTTCGTGCAGTTCTTTTCCACCATGGGCCTGGCGCTCCTGGTCTTTATCACCTTTTGGTTTTACCGCTACACCCGGATTGCCATTCGCCTGGAGGCGCCGGGGGCGGAGCTCAACGAAGCCTCCCTGCGCCGGAAAGTGGGGACGGGTCTCGCGGCGACCAGCCTGGCGCTCGTCTTCTCCTTCCTGGTGGTGCTCTTTGAGGTGGGAACACTGCTCTTCTACTTCCTTTCGGCACCCCAGGCGGGGTTGCCAACCTTCCAGACCACGCTTGACGGAGTTGCCACATGGGTGTCGGCGGTGGACATGATCAACCTGCTCTCCATGATCCTGACCCTCGGCGGTGAGATATTCGCCATGATCTTCGGACTGCTGCTGCTCTACCGGATTCCGAACACGATGCCGGAGTGCGAAGGCCCCCTCGACACGCACCCCTGAGAGGCGCACGGGCCAGGCGCAGCGGCCCTCTGCGATCATTTCCGTGTCGGGTTTCTGCCGCTTCCGGGCACCCGGGCAGTCGGCCGGAGAGTGCAGCAGCGGCTTCGCAAGGAAACAACGGCCGAAAACAAGCGGAAAAGGGAGTCGTCTCATGGGGCTATCCAAGCCCCAAACGGCGACAGATACTCGAACAGGGCTGGCCGTGGCTGTTCCGGAAGCATCTTTCTATTCCATGCGCCGGAAAACCATCGAAAACGGCCTGGATTAGATCATCTTCGAGCGGACTAGTCCAAAACAGGCCGCGGTGTTCGGCGTTGAAACCCTGATCGAGCAGATCCTCCGGGTTCAAACCCGGAATCATCGGTCCTATGTGTCACATCGACGACAACGCCTACGGGAAGCGATCGGTCATGAAAAAGTAACGTTGCAGGGTTAACCTATGCTCATGACTGCACGAGCCAGAAAGATTTTTTTACCAGGCCTCTTTTTGCTGCTCAGTTGCCTGGCATTGCTCCTGGCCCAGCATGACGTTCAGGGAGCGCCTCCGCCACCGGCCAAAAAAGTCCTCTTGGTTTATGCCTATCAATCGATGCTGCCCGCCATCTTCGAGTGGGATAAGGGCATCCGCGCGGCTTTAAAAGGCACAAAGGCAAAACCCTTAGAATTCTACACGGAATTCCTGGACCTGGTAAATTTCGCCGACGATTCCTACATTCAAAGCCTTGTCAACTTATTACGGGTCAAGTATCGCCATCAAAAAATCGATCTCCTCATCCCGGTGGGAAGCTCAGCCTTTTCTTTTATAAAAGCCCATGCCAACACACTCTTTCCCGGCACCCCGATCGTCTTTTGCTATGTTCCCAAACTGCAGCTTGAGGCCCTGAAACCACCACCAAACAGCACCGGCGTGATGGGCTGGGTAGACGTGCAGGGCACCCTGGCAGCAGCCCTGAAACTCCAGCCCGGAACCCGGCGCGTGGTGCTGGTAGGGGGGGCCAGCAAAGTTGAAAGGAACTACCAGAATATCGCTCGCGAAGCTCTGCGCCCTTACGAAGGCCGGTTCGAAATCACCTTCTTGACCGATCTGCCGTTACCGGAAATTCTCAAACAGCTCGAAAACCTTCCCCCCCAAACGCTCGTCCTTTACCTCTCGGTGTTCAGCGACAGCACAGGTCAGGCCTTCGTGCCTCGGGAAGTCGCGGGGCGCGTGGCACAGGCGGCCAATGCCCCCGTTTTTGGCCTCTGGGAAAACCTGTTGGGCCAGGGGATTGTCGGCGGTCATCTCACAAGCTTCACGGAACAGGGCCGCCTGGCGGGAGAAATGGGGCGCAGGGTGCTGAACGGCGAAAAGCCGGAGAATATTCCCGCCGTTTGGGAGGAGGCCAATTTTTACGCGTTCGATTGGCGGCAGCTTGAGCGTTGGGGCCTCAAGGAGGGGGACTTGCCCGCCGGCAGCCTGGTCCGGTTTAAAGAACCTTCTTTGTGGGAAAAACACAAGCGAGAGATCGTGGGCGCCGCCACGGTAATTTCTCTGCTCTGCCTGCTTGCCGTGGGTCTCCTCATCGAACTGGTGCGGCGCCGCCGGGTGGAGCGGTCCCTGTCCCGGCGCCTGGATTTTGAGAAATTACTGGCCGAGCTGTCAGCCGAACTTGTCGCAATGGAGTCCCATGAGGTGGACCGGGCAATCATCCAGGGGCTGAAACGGCTGGGTGAGTTCCTGGGGGCCGACCGGGCCCGCATGTGGCGATTTACCGCCAACCGGGATGATCTTGTGTCCACCCACGTATGGGCCGTTCCCGGAATCGAACCAATGCCCGTAACGCCGTTGCTGGAACACTTCCCCTGGACAATGCGTCAATTGCAGCATGGCAGGCCGGTGGTCTTTTCCCGCCCCGATGAGCTGCCGCAGGAGGCGCAGGTCGATCGGCAGTCCATGGTGGCATCCGGAATCAAATCGTTCGTCGTCTTTCCCTTGGGAATGGGCAGCAATTTCATGGGGACCCTCTCCATGACTGCACTCCGCTCCCATAAAATCTGGCCTCCCGGCCTGGTGCAGGAACTTCGGCCCATTGGCGAAATGTTTGCCAACGCTTTGAGGCGCTCCCAGGCGGATATCGAATTGAAGCAGGCGGAACTAAAATACCGCGTCGTGGCCGACTTCACCTATAACTGGGAGTATTGGAAAAACCTGGACGGCAGTCTGCGCTATGTCTCGCCCTCCTGTGAGCGTATCTCAGGTTACCGGCCCGAAGAGCTCCTCAGCCGCCCGGATCTTTTACGGGAAATCATCCTGCCCGAGGACCGGGACCGCTGGGATGCCCATGACTGTGATGCCCTGGAAGACCCGGAAGTCCGGGAAGTCCAGTTTCGCATTCAGCGTGCCGACGGCGCCATCCGTTGGATTGAACATGTCTGCCAGCCCGTGACCGGCGATGCCGGGGAGTTCATCGGCATCCGGGCCGGCAACCAGGACATAACCGAGCGCAAACAGGGTGAACTGGAGATCGCGCGCTTAAAAGAGCAACTCCAGGCCGACTACCGCTATCTCCGGGAAGAAATCAAACTAACCCATGATTTTGAGCACATTATCGGCAACAGCAATGAGCTCAAATATGTCCTGCACAAGGTCGAACAAGTAGCTCCCAGTAGGACCACGGTCCTGATTCTCGGGGAGACCGGCACCGGGAAAGAATTATTCGCCCGTGCTATTCACAGCGCCAGCCCTCGCCGGGACCGGCCGCTGATCAAAGTGGATTGCGCCAGCCTTTCCCCCACCCTCATCGAAAGCGAACTCTTCGGCCATGAAAAAGGCGCCTTTACCGGGGCTCAGTCAAGGAAAATCGGCCGGTTTGAATTGGCCCACGACGCCACTATCTTCCTGGACGAAATTGGCGAACTGCCGTTGGAGCTTCAGACAAAGTTGCTGCGGGTAGTCCAGGAAGGCGAGTTCGAGCGTCTGGGCAGTTCCCAGCCCCTGAAGGTCGATGTGCGCAT
>JAJDNY010000155.1 GCA_022340425.1 Desulfobacteraceae bacterium
TAGGCGCTCTTGAGTTCGGCGTCGCTGGCGTTTCGACCGACCCCGAGAACGTCGTAGTAGTCGCGCTTGTTGGTCATAGGGTCATCCGGTGTCAATGAACTTAGGGAGATTTGGAAATCCGCGGGTTTCTGTGCAACAGATGTCCGAACATAATGCCAAAACCGGTCTTGTCAACGCGGAATCAGCCGGCGCCGGCCGCTACGGTCGTTCCCCGCGGACGGCGCGCAGTCCTTCGCAGCGGGCGGGATGTTTCACCGGCCGTGAAACTTGTTGCGATCCCAAGCCGGTTCCGGTTTGATCGGTCTTTGAATCCAAAAACTTTTGCAGTTTCCCGTCAACAGAGCGCCTCGGCAATGGCTCACAGCAGCGAGGAGCGGCGACGTTGGCGCTTCAGGACGGCTCCGATGATCATCCCCAGAAGCAAAACGCCCGCCCCGCTCAGAAACCACCGGACGCGTTCGTTGAACCGCAGTTTGGACAGTTCCGCCTCGAACTGCTCCGCCAGGCCGGTCTGCTTGGCCAATTCGGCGGATGTTTTTTCAAAACGGGTTTTGAGATTGATGAAGTCGGCAGAATCCTTTTTCAGGGTGCCGTAGGCGGCGTTGAGTTTCTCGATGGTGGCCTGGCTTTCCTTCAGCGCGGCGCTGAGGCGGTTGTTTTCAGCGGTCAACTGGGTGTTTTCGGTGCTCAGGGCGTCGGTCTTGGCCCGGATGTCGTCATACTCGCTCTGCAGGCGGGCCAAACGAATCCGGTTGGGTGTTTGGGTGGTCAGAAAGCGGCTGAGGACCCATCCCTCCTTGCCGTTCTGGGTGCGGGCCCGGGTCCAATCGGGCCCCTCTTCAACGATTTCCAGCGCCTGGTCCGACCGCAGCATGGCGATGATCTTGTGGTTGGTACTGGGGCCGCTGCGAAGGGTGATTTCCATCACGTCGCTGACATACGCGGTAGCGGCCCAGGCGGGCGTGGAAAGAACGGCCAGGCAAAGCCCGGCAAGCAGAATTCGTTTCATTGGCGGCAACTCCCGGATAGATGGCTTGGGGTTCGAGATTCCTGGCGGTCTTTGGCGGCATCGGCCAGTTGCTGGCCCTGGGGGCCCGGCGCGCCCGCTGGGAGATGGAAAAGGCGCGTTAAAGCACGCGCAATTTGAGTTTAAAAAAATGATTATGTCAATAATTTCTTTAAAAAAAGACAATCCTGTGGTAGTTTTGCCGAATCAAAAATCGTTGAATTTTCTTTGGCTTAGGGTCGCGGTAAGAGACAGTTCCCCATGGCGCCCGATTTCGGTCCGGCTGCAGGGGACATCCGGCGGGGCCAACCGCCAAGATGATGGGACTCATGATTGCGCTTGATCTGGAGTGTGCCCAGGGGCACTGTTTCGAGGGCTGGTTCGATGATCTGGCCGCCTTCGAAACCCAGCAGAAAAAAGGGTTGATCGCCTGTCCGGTCTGCAATGCGAACGCTGTTTGCCGGGTGCCGTCCACCTTTGCCATCAAGGCCCCCGCCCCGGCAAACCCACCCGAGCGGGCCCAACGCGCCCCTGACGCCGCCCGGATTCAGCGCAAGCTGCTGGATTTCATCCATAAAAATTTTGACGATGTCGGGGCCGATTTCAGCAAGGAAGCCCTCAAAATTCATTACGGCGCCGCCCAGCCGCGCAACATCCGGGGCGTTAGTTCAGGTGAGGAAGAAAAAATATTGAAAAAAGAAGGCGTCTCCTACTTCAAGATCCCCATGCCCGAATCCCCGCCCGAATCCGAAAATTGACGGTTCCGCAAAAAGTCCAATCTCTGCGTTGCGCTGCATCTCGAAGTCGCTGCGGCGTACATTAGTACGCCTCACGCCGCTGAGATTTGCGCGCCGAAGCTTGAACTTTTTTCGAAACCGCCTGGTTTTTTTACTTTTTACCGCTTCATCAAAATTGAGCCCCCGAAAAAAATTTAGGCGCACACCCCGGGGCTGTTTTGCGGCACCGTCATTCCGGGTTGCTCCCGGGCCCTGAGCCGAAATCAGGCATTCAGTCTCTCGGCCAGCCGCGACAGGCGCTTTTGAGGGGTGTCGTTCTGGACGGCGATTCCCAGCGCCTTGGCGGTGCCGATCAGCACCACCAGGGTTTTGGCCCGGGTCAGTGCCGTGTAGATCAAATTGCGCTGCAGCAGCGGGTAGTGCTGGGTCATGACCGGCAGCACCACCGCCGGGTATTCGGAACCCTGGGATTTGTGGACCGAGATGGCGTAAGCCAGGGACAGATCCTCCAGCGCATCCCGATCATAGGCGACGCTTCGGCCGTAAAAGTCCACCGACAGGCGGGAGCCGGCGCTTTCTGAGCTGAGGACGGTGCCGATGTCGCCGTTGAAGACCTCCCGCTGATAGTCGTTGCGCAGGTGCATGACCTTGTCGCCCGGGCGCAGGCCGGGGTGGGCCCCCTTTTCCTCGGGGGCCGGCGGATTGAGCGCCTGTTGCAGCACCCGGTTGAGGTGCAGGGTGCCGACTTCACCGCGGTGCATGGGGGTCAACACTTGGATGTCGTGGATCGGGTCGAGGCCGTAGCGCGCCGGAAGGATGTCCCGGCACAGGTTCACGATGACATCCACGGCGCGGTCGGGACGGCTTTCCGCCACAAAGCAGAATTGCGCCGGCGCCATGGGGCTCTCCGTCGGTGCGACGGCCGGCATGCAGCCGCTGCGGATGCGGTGGGCGTTGATGACGATCGGGCTTTCCCGGGCCTGGCGGAAAATCGTGTTGAGGGCGTGGACGGGCAGGCGCTGGGAGCGGATCAGGTCGCCCAGCACATTGCCCGGGCCCACCGGGGGAAGCTGAAAAACGTCCCCCACCAGGATCAGGGCGGCGTTCATGGGAACCGCCCTGACCAACTGGTGCATCACCACCAGGTCCACCATGGAGGCTTCGTCAACGATCAGCGCGTCGGTTTCCAGCGGATCGTCCTGATCGCGTTCGAAGCTCTGGGTGCTGAAATTATACCCCAGGAGTTTATGGATCGTTGCGGTCGGCCGGCCGGTGACCTCGCCCAAGCGCCGCGCGGCACGCCCGGTGGGGGCGACCAGCAGGAACTGTTTGCCGAGCGCTTCCAGGACGGCCGCCAGGGAACGGATCAGGGTGGTCTTGCCGGTTCCCGGGCCGCCGGTGATGATGGCGACGCGCTGGGCGAGAACGGCGGTCAGAACCTGTGTCTGCTCGTCTGAAAGCTTGATGGCCAGTTTTTTGAGGACCGCTGCGGTCACCCGCTCTGGGTCCAGGTGCAGGGGCGGCGCGGTCAGGCTCAGCCGGGCGCCCAGACGCCGCGCCAGGCCGGTTTCGGCCGCGTGCAGATGATCCAGGTAAACCGGGCATTCGCCTCCGGTTGCGGCCTGGTCCTCGATCACCACCGTTTTGTGCGCCGCCATCTCGGCCAGTGCGACGGCCGCCGTTTGCGGCGGGATGCCAAAGGCCGCCTGGCAGCGCTCCAAAAGATGGTCCCGGGGCATGAAAAGATGACCGGCGCTGCTCTGTTGTTCCAGCAGATGAAGGATGCAGGCCCGGATGCGTTCGGGTGCATCGGGCGGCTGGCCAAGGTTTTGGGAAATCGCATCGGCAATCGGAAAGCCGATTCCGGGAAGCTCGCGGGCCACCCGGAACGGGGTATCCCGCAGGATCGCCGCTGCGTCGGCGCCGTAGGCCTGGAGCAGCCGTCCGGCATAGGAGAGCTTGAGCCCGTTTTCCTGCAGAAACTGCATCAGGCTGCGGGCGGCGTGATGGGCCCGCCAGGTCTCGGCGATCTGGCGGGCGGTCTTGGGGCCGATGCCCGCGACCTCGCAGAGCCGCTCGGGGGCCTTTTCGATCACCTCCAGGGTGTGGGCCTGGAAATGGGCCACCAGGCGCCGGGCGGTTTTTGAACCGATGCCTTTGACCACGCCGGATTCGAGGTAGTGGCGGATGCCGGCCACGGTGGCTGGCAGGATGATCTCGAAGGCCACTATTTTGAACTGCTGGCCGAAACGGGGATGGGTTTCCCACTGGCCCTTGAGGCGCAGGTCCTGACCGGGGCTGACGCCGGGCATATAGCCGACCACCGTGATCGGGCGCGGCTGTCGGTCGGCCTGAACCCTGGCCACGGTATAGTGGTTCTCCGGGTTGTGGTAGGTGATTCGCTCCAGGTGGCCGTCCAGGGTGGTCGCCTCAGGGGGCGCGAAGGGGGTCATGGGCAATGATCCAATCCACGGCCGCGGCGAAGTCGGCGGCCACGTGCTGCGGGCGGTCCTGGCGCCCGGAGAGGGCCTTTTCGGCCGCCGCGCCGTTCCCGGTGCGGACCAGGACGGCCAGCCCCACCCCGGCCGCACGGGCCGCGGCGATGTCCCTGGCGCTGTCGCCGACCATGCAGGCCCCGGCAAGGTCAATGGCGTGGCGCTTTTGCGCGGCCCAAATCAGGCCGGGGCGCGGCTTGCGGCAGGTGCAGTCGTTTTCCGGATGGTGGGGGCAGTAAAAGATATCCCGAATTTCTCCACCGGCCTCCCGGACGGCGGCGCACATGCTGGCATGGAGGTCGTCGAGAGCGGCCGGTGCGATCATCCCGCGTCCGACGGCCGATTGGTTGGTGATGACGATGGTGGTGAAGCCCGCGCGCTTGAGGCGGGCGAGGGCCCGGCGGCTTCCGGGCAAAAATTCGAACTGCGCCCAAGAAAGGATGTAATCCGGCGCGTCGCGGTTGATGACCCCGTCGCGGTCCACAAACACTACTTTGGTTAGCATGCCGCCCCTGTGCTATTCGGCCACGATGAAGGCGTCGGGAAACCCGTTGCGGGCCAGGCGCTGGCGGTGGGCTTCGGCCTGGTCGAGGTTTTCAAAACGCCCCACCCGGACCCCGTGCAGCTCCCCGTAGGCGGGGCTTTGGTAGACCCGGACATGGGCATCGGCAAAGCGCTTCAGCAGCTCCTGGCGCTGGCGTTCGGCATTCTGCGGGTCCCGAAAGGCGCCCACCTGGAAGGTGAAGTTCCCGGCACGGTAGTCGACCGGTCGGTAACCGGCGGCCTGCGCGCTGGATCCAGCCGCGGCCGCTCCCAAGGCCACAACCTCCACCGGGGCGGTGCCCGGGCCGATCATCCCGATTTCCTTGGCCGCTGTGTACGACAGGTCGATTACCCGGCCGCTTACGAAGGGGCCGCGATCGTTGATCTTGACCACCACGCTGCGGCCGTTGTCCAGGTTGCGGACCTTCACATAGGTGTCGAAGGGCAGCGTCTTGTGGGCGGCGGTGAGGGCGTACATGTCATAGACCTCGCCGTTGGAGGTCCGGTGCCCGTGAAATTGTTCGCCGTACCATGACGCCCGGCCCTCCTCGCGGAACCCCTTGGCATGGCCCAGGGGCTGATACCAGGTGCCGTAAACCTGGTAGGGCTTGGGGGCCGGCACCGGGGCCGCTGCCGCCGGCGGGGGAGCGGCCGGATCCGGCGGCACCGGCTGCAGGGGAGCGGCGCATCCCGCCGCCATCAGCACCCAGGCGACCAAAGCCAGCAGGCGGTAGGGGCGAGAGGTGCGCATCCTACTTCGCCAGGGCCAGCTTCAGCACGTCCATCATCTTGTCCACGAAGTGGAAGGTGATGTCGCGCTGAACCCGTTTGGGGATGTCCTCCAAATCCTTGCTGTTGAACTTGGGCAGGATGATGGTCTTGATGCCGGCCCGATGGGCGGCCAGCACCTTTTCCTTGATGCCGCCCACCGGCAGCACCTGGCCGCGCAGGGTGATCTCGCCGGTCATGGCCAGATCTTTGTGGATCGGGGTGTCCGTCAGGAGCGATACCAGGGCGGTCAGCATGGTCACCCCGGCCGACGGCCCGTCCTTTGGAATGGCGCCTGCCGGAACGTGGATGTGGATGTCGTGCTTGTCGAAAAAGTCGTCCGGGATTTTCAGCCGTTCGGCGTGCGAGCGGATGAAACTCAGCGCCGCGGAGGCCGATTCCTTCATCACATCGCCCAGCTGGCCGGTCAGGGTCAGGCCCTTGCGACCGCGCATGGCGGTGGCCTCGATGAACAGCAGATCCCCGCCGGTGGGCGTCCAGGCCAGCCCCATGGCGACCCCGGGGGTTAGAATCCGGGCCTTGGCCTCGGCCGTGACGCGCACAGGCCCCAGAAACTTGGGGATGTTCTTGACTTTGATGGCCACCTTTTGGGCTTCGCCCTGGGCGATCATGCTGGCCGCCCCGCGGCAAATGGAGGCGATTTCGCGCTCCAGGTTGCGCAGCCCGGCCTCCCGGGTGTAGCCGGAAATGATCTGCTTGATGGCGCCGCGGGTGAAGCTCAAATCCTCTGCCTTAAGCCCGTGGGCCTCGCGCTGACGGGGGACCAGGTAGCGGTTGGCGATCTTGATCTTCTCGTCCTCGGTGTAGCCCACCAGCTGGATCACCTCCATGCGGTCGCGAAGGGGCGGCGGGATGGTGTCCAGGACGTTGGCCGTGGCGATGAACATCACCTTGCTGAGATCGAAGGGCACATCCAGGTAGTGGTCGGTGAAGGAGAAATTCTGCTCGGGGTCCAGCACCTCCAGCAGGGCCGATGACGGGTCGCCGCGGAAATCGCTGCCCACCTTGTCGATTTCATCCAGCATGAAGACCGGGTTGTTGGACTCGGCGCGCCGCAGCCCCTGGATGATGCGCCCGGGCAGGGCCCCCACATAGGTCCGGCGATGGCCTCGGATTTCGGCCTCATCGCGCACGCCGCCCAGTGACATCCGGATGAACTTGCGGCCCAGGGCCCGGGCGATGGAGTGCCCCAGGGAGGTCTTGCCGGTCCCGGGCGGTCCGGCAAAGCACAGGATCGGGCCCTTGGAGTCGGGCTTGAGCTTGCGCACTGCCAGATACTCGACAATCCGTTTCTTGGCCTTTTCCAGCCCGTAGTGGTCGTCGTCCAGGACCTTGCGGGCCTTGCGGATATCCAGGTTGTCCTGGGTGCTCTCGCTCCAGGGCAGGGCGGTCAACCAGTCCAGATAGGTCGAGGCAACGGTGTATTCGGCGGAGGAGGGGTGCATCCGCGACAGGCGCTCCAGCTCGCGCTCGGCTTCCTTGACGGCCTCCTCGGGGAGGCTTTTTTCCTTGATCTTGGCGCGGTATTCCTCGACCTCCACCCCGGCTTCGTCCTTTTCCCCCAGTTCCTCCTTGATGGCCTTGAGCTGTTCGCGCAGGAAATACTCCCGCTGGCGCTTGTCCATGTCGCCCTTGACCTGGGTCTGGATCTTGTTGCCGAGTTCCAGCACTTCAAGCTGGTAGTTGACGATCCGGGTGGCTTCCTTGAGCCGTTTGCGGATGTCCGTGGTCTGGAGGATCTTCTGCTTTTCCTCCACCTTGGAGTTGAGCGTGGAGGCGATCATGTCCGCCAGGGTGCCGGGCTCCTTGATGGATTTCGCCATGGCCAGGACTTCCTGGGGCAGGCCCGGCGAAAGCTCCACCACCCGGGAGAAGAGCCCCATGATGTTGGTCATCAGGGCTTCGATT
>JAJDNY010000156.1 GCA_022340425.1 Desulfobacteraceae bacterium
CACCATGATGAGGCTGCCGCGATAGCCCTTGCCGGAGAACAGCGGCACGCTGCTGGCAAGCGCCGGCAGGATGCCGCCGCCATTTTTTCCAAAAGACACTTCGCCCCGCGCTGATTTTTCGTTCAGGTTTTCCCGGATGAGGCCGAGAAACTTCTTTTTGCCTTCCTCCGCGACCAGATCGTAGATGCTCATCCCGGTGAGATCCTCGTAGCCGATCTGGCGGGCCAGGGTACGGTTGGCAAACCGGATACACCCGGTCTCGTCCACCACCCAGATCCCCTCCTGAGAATTTTCAACGATCTCCCGGTACATCCGTTCCGACTCCCGCAGCTTTTGGTAGAGGGAGGCGTTCTCCAAGGCCATGGCGATCTGGTTGGCGAAGCTCGATATGAAATTCCGGTCTATCTTTGAGGATGTTCGGCCTTTCTTGCTATCCCCCACGAGGAGGCCCATGGTCTCACCACGGGCGAGAAGTGGAACGAGAATGAAGGAGGAGGGCTTGAAGACCTTCAGGAGGGGGTTTTCGGGGTTCAACGAAGCGATCTTTTCGTCCGCCAGGAAAAAGGGGCGTTTTTCCCGGGCGGATCTCGCGAGGATGTTGCGTTCCTTCCCAATGGAGACCGAGTAGCCTTTGAGGCGATCGAGGACCTCTTTTTCCACCCCGACCGCATTGACCAGCGTGAGGTTCGAGAGCGATTCGTCCAGCAGAAAAACACCCGCCCGGTCGAGATGCGCCACCTTGATCAGACGTTTGAGGACGATCTCGATCAGGGCGTCCAATTCCAGGGTGGAGAGAAGGGCCTTGCCGGTCTC
Source organism: Desulfobacteraceae bacterium (assembly GCA_022340425.1). Taxonomy (NCBI): domain Bacteria; kingdom Pseudomonadati; phylum Thermodesulfobacteriota; class Desulfobacteria; order Desulfobacterales; family Desulfobacteraceae; species Desulfobacteraceae bacterium. Next base: position 814 of record JAJDNY010000156.1, read on the forward strand.
GTGAAGGCCTTCCAGCTGCGCGACCTTGGTGGTGAGGGCGGCGTTTAGGGCATTAACCTCCTCGTACTTTTTGCGGATGATCGCCTTGTCCTGCTCCAGCTCCGCGATGCTCGCCCGGGCGACCTTCCACGGGGCGAAAAGACGAAAAAAGAACCGGGCGATGCTGCCCCTGCTCCAGCTCAATCGATACTCGCAGTAACGCCCGCCATGAAAGAAACATTCCGTCTCGATCAGGCGTGTCGGCGGAAGCCTCCAGATCACCGGAACGGCTTCGTAAATCCCCTTGTTGTAGTGACAGAAGTCTTCGGTCAGGGGGATATCGGGGTTCCAGTGGAGACGGGTCGTGGCCGTGGTACCCTTTAAATCCACGAGCTCGATGCGCTTGGTGCGATTGAAATGGTCGTTCACGCGCTGGATTTGCCGCAGCGCCATCACCGGCCCGCCAAGAGCGGCCAGTAGGATTCGTTGGATGTAGCCGAGTCGTTTTCCCGTGACGGAATAAAATCCTATCTTGCGGGGCGCGTCCGCGTCATCGAGGATCGATTTGGCACGCTCGTAAAGCAGGGCGAGAAGGGGAGCAGAAATCCAGTTGTTAGGATCCGACAGAAACGCCTTCGGGTCCTTGACCCCGGGAAGTTCCGTATCCAGGCCCGCCAGGAGAATTTTACTTGCACCCGGCTGTTCTTTTTCAACGTAATCGATGACCGCCAGGGAATTGATGCAGCTGTTGTGACGATCATCGATCGGATGGTGGCAGGCTTCTTTGGGTGTCTCGAACATGTCGGCTGAACCTGTTTTAAGCAGCTCTCATTAGGCTGCGTGCGATGATCCAACAGATAAGGAAAAGGGGTGGTTTCGATGCCGTGCTCGGCGGCACGGCGGGTATGCTGCCGGTCGATTGGCACCGTCAGCAAATTGATGTTCAGGGTCGTCAAAAAAGCGTGACGCGAAGGTCTTTGCGCTTGGCTCAGAGGTGATTTTGAGCCCCGTTCAGCGTCTCCAAAAAGGGGACCCAAAGAAATGAGTTTTATTTTAAAATTAATCCTACAACGATCCCGGCAAAAAGAAAACCCATATATTGTGTATTAAAAACGACAGAATAACATAATGCAGGTTAAAAAACGATAAAACGAATCCAAGGGTTACATTTGGTATAAAAATTTCATAAAAAAAACAAATATTACGATATATGAATTATCCCGACGAAATTCATGGGCGAAGGAGGAACGCTTTTTTTGGAAAATAAAAGGAGGAAAGGCGCATGTCTGAAAACGTTTCCAAACCGGCCATGGGACTCAGTCAGTTTTTTCAACTTTGGTTCAATGTGATTCTCGCGCGATTTTTGGGCATCCGGTTTCTCCGGGCGTATCTTTATTTTCTCGGCATCTGTTTTTTTTCTTTTCGTCATAAAGAAAGACAAAATTTAGGCCTCGGCATTTCGCATGTTTTTGGTGACAGCCATTGCACACTTGTTCTGCGTTGGATGCAACTGAAGGCCGCCTGCGGGGTCTTCGAGCATTATCTGGAAAAGCTCGTCCTGGCCCACAAGTCCCTCGCCTGGACGCTGCGTTATCTTGCAAAGCGCCTGACGATCCAAAACGTCGCCGAGCTTGACCGGATTGCCTCCGAGGGGCGGGGCGGGATCCTGGTCACGGGCCATTTCGGGGCCGTGGAGTATCTGCCGCTGGCCCTTGCCATGAACGGCTACAAAGTCGCCATGATCTGCCGCTTCAAGACCTCGCGGCTGAAGGAGGCGCTGGCCAAAAGGGCAGAGGAACAGGACGTCATGATCATCGATGCCGGCGAGCCGAACGTGGCCTTCCGTGCTTTCGAGGCCATCCGGCAGGGTCGCATCCTTATAACCGAATGCGACGAGTTTGAACAGTGGCGTGCCGACCGCAGCGGCACCGTGAGGGTCTTCGGCCATTTGGTGCCCCGCGACAAGACCCTCGATTTTTTCTATCGTCGCACCAAGGCCCCTGTCATCATGGGACTCATGCGGCGGGATGGGGGCCGATTCACCCTGTGCATCGAACCCATTGCCGACGGCGAGGAAAAGATCGTGATGGGCAGCGCCGCCTGGCGGAGCCTTGAGGCCTACATCCTACGCCATCCGGAGCAGTGGTACCAGTGGAAGGATGCGGTGCGAGACCTTGAACCCCACATCGATTGGAGGCAGGGTGGTGAGAATCAGGGAAGTGTGTCTTTACCGGCTTGCCATCCCGTTCCGGCTGCCAGTTTCTCATAGTCTGGCCGAACGCAGCCGGGCCGAGGGGATCGTTGTCATCGCCAGGGATGCGGACGGCACCTGCGGCTATGGGGAGGCGACACCGCGTGAGTACGTCACCGGTGAGACCCTGGACGGCTGCTTGGGGAGCGTGCGGGACCTGGGGCATCTGGTTGTCGGTCGGGTCGTGGATTCCGTGAGCGAACTCTTGGGCCTTCTCCGTGAGCTGGGTGAGACGCCGACGGCCCGTCTCTTCCCGTCCGCGCTGTGCGCCATCGAGATCGCGTGCCTCGACCTCTGGGGCCGCCGGGTGGGCTTGCCCGTTGCGAAAGTTTTAAGCGGCGGCGGTGCCGATCGCTTCACCTATTCGGCTGTTCTGCCGCTTCTTTCGGACGCGCTCTTCGACCGGTTGCTCGACCTGACGGCGACCCTCGGTATGAAGTTCGTGAAGATCAAGGTGGGCGCCGGCGTCGAAAGGGATCTGGAACGCATCCGGCGCGTGCGCGTCCGGCTGGGGGCGTCGGTGGATATCCGGGTCGACGCAAACGGCGGCTACACCCCTGAGGAAGCCCTGGATTTTCTCGGCCGGGCCCGCACGTTGGCGATCAGTGCCATCGAACAGCCCGTCCCCAAGGGGGACCTCGACGGGATGAAGCGGGTTTCGGACGCGGGCGGGGTCCTCGTGATTGCCGATGAATCCCTCTGCAGCATGGCGGATGCCCGGCGGATTGTGGCCGCAGGGGCCTGCCGCGGCTTCAACCTGAGGCTTTCCAAGTGCGGCGGGTTTCTGAAAAGCCTTGCGATCTGGGATTTTGCATCCCAAAACGGGATTGCCTGCCAAATCGGAAGCCACGTGGGCGAGACGGCCATCCTTGCCGCAGCAGGGCGTCAACTGGCCGCTCTCTGCCCCGGTCACATTTATCTGGAGGGGTCTTTTTCCCGCAGGCTGCTGGCCGAGGATCTGGCGGTCGAGGATGTGGATTTCGGCGCCGGGGGAAACGCCCAGGCGCTTTCCGGTCCGGGCCTCGGGATAGAGCTGGCGCCGACGGCCCTCGTCCGTTTGGGTGTCATGGTTCACCGGATTCCTTGACCCTGCAGCCGTTGGCGCAGCGCCCTGGCGACGCCGGAGTTTAAAAAAACACCACATCCTCAGGCGACGGCACTCCTGAACGGCTCGAGGCCGATGCGGTCGATCATTTTCCCCAGGCGCTCGCCCTTGTTGGCGTTTTCCTGATAAAAGCGCACAACCTGGTCGACAGCCCGCAACACCGGCTCATCTGCGAGACCCGCTAGAAGCTCCTGCCCGATGCGCGGGGCGGCGCCCACATTGCCGCCGATGACCACTTGCCACCCCTCCTTTTTGCCGATCAAACCGACATCCCGCACCCATGACTCGGCGCAGCTCAGCTGGCATCCGGATACGGCCATCTTGAATTTGCCGGGCAGCTCCAGCCCGTGATAGCGTTTGTCCAGTTTCATCCCGATGCCCAGCGCATCCTGCTGGCCCAGCCGGCAGTAGGTCGTGCCCGGGCAGGAGCGGACGCTGCGGACGCAGAGCCCCACCGCCGCCCCGACGCCCAGTTGCAGCTCCTGCCAGACCTCGTCGATGACCTCCTCCTCGAGCCCGATGATCGCGATCCGGGTGGCGCCGGTGATCTTGATGGCCTGGGCGTGGTATTTTTCAGAAACATCGGCGATCTTGCGCAGCAGCTCGGGCGTCACGAGGCCGCAGGGAATATGGGGGGCAATCGCGTAGGTTTTTTTGTCGCGCTGCAGGATGGCGCCTTTCTCTCCCAGTTTCAGCATCTCTTTCCTCCAATGGTCGATTGCATGGCCGCTTTCAAAATAGCGCCCGGTTGTGGTCCCGGGCGCGGTCCCGAAGCCGCTGCGGCGCATCGTGAAGCTGGCGACGGGGCAACCGAAATTTCCCCACCCAACTTGATACATCTTGTTTTTGTTGTCAAAGCAAAACGCCCACTGTCGCCCTGGTTGCGGCTTGTTTGCCCCGGAAGTCCGGGCCCGCGGTCAGCGATCGGCGCGCAGGGGGTTGGGGATGCCGCGGCACGTCCCGGCTTTTTCGATTTTGATGCCCCCCGCGGGGATCTGAAAGTTTAAAAAATTATTGTTTTGGGCTATGAAATAAAAAAACGTTTTCAGGCGAATCCGCACCCGAGCGACACCCGGTAGGGGACCCCATGAAGGATCGTTACAAAACCAAAGCGCAGCTCATCGCCGAGCTGAACCAGCTTCGGCGCCAGAGCCCATGCGGGCAGTTGTTGGCCGCGGGTTGCAGCCGCATAACGGCGGATCTGGCCCGCGCCCAGGATGGGCCGCAGACCATTTTCGACAGCCTGCTGGAGCATGTGGTGTTTCATGATGCTCAGATGCGGGTGCTGTGGGCCAACCGGGCGGCATGCGAGTCCGCCGGCCTTTCCCGGGAGGAACTGACCGGCCGCTTCTGCCACGAGGTCTGGGCCGAACGCGCAACGCCCTGCAAGGGCTGCCTGGTGGTGCGCGCCCGCCAAACCGGCCACCACCAGGCAGCCGAAAAGCAGACCCCCGACGGCCGGCACTGGTATGTCCAGGGCGTTCCGATCCTGGACGTCGATGGCGGCATCGCGGCGGTGGTGGAGCTGACGGCCGAGACCACCGAAAGAAAGAGAGTCGAAGAGGCACTATACAAAAGTGAACAGCGCTATCGCACCATTGTCGAGACCATTTCCCACGGAATTCTGGAAATAGACGCCGCTGGTACGATCACATTCGCCAACGCCGCCCTCAGCCGGCTCTTGGGGTATCGTGAAGGCGAAATCCTTGGCCGCAAGATCAGCGATTTTCAGGTTTCCGGGGAGGCCCAAGAGGGCATAGGCCGACGCCTTGCCAACCTCGTCAAGGACCGGCCCGAAGCCACCCAGTGGATAACCCGGATCCGGGCCAGAGACGGCCACATCCTCGACCTGCAAGTCGACTGGGACTACAAACGGGATCTGAAAGGCCGGGTGGTCGGGTTTATCGCCGCGGTGACCGACATCACCGCGCGCCTGCAGGCGGGTGCGGCCCTCAAAGAGGCCCATGAGGAGCTGGAAAGGCGCGTGCTGGCCCGCACGGCCAAGCTGATGATCGCCAACCAGCAGCTGCAGCGGGAAATCGAAACCCGCGAACAGGCCGAGGCCCAGGCCCGGCAAAAGGATCGGAAGTATGGCGATCTGTATGCCCTGCTGCGGTTGACCGTCGATACCGTGCCCGATCTGATCTGGGCCAAGGATTTAAACGGCCGTTACATCCTGGCCAATCAGGCGATCTGCGACAAACTCCTGATGTGCGGCAGCCCGGATGCGGCCATGGGCAAAACGGATCGCTATTTTGCCCAGCGCGAGCGGGCGGCGGGTTATCGCCACGCTTTCGGGGCAAAGTGGGCCGATTCAGACGCCGCTGTCAAAAAAAGCAAGGCAGCGCTGCGCTTTGTGGAGGAGGTTTGGGTCAGGGACCGGGCGATCGTGCTCGATGTGCATCAGGCGCCTTTTTTTAACGAAAAGGGCGAAATGGTCGGCACGGTCGGTTGCGCCCGCGACGTCACCAAGGAAAAGGAGATCGAAACGGCGCTGCGCAAAAGCCAATCCGAGCTGGTCGCCGTTTTCGAAAACGCCCCGGTGGCAATCGTCCTGGTGGATGCGCAAACCCGGGTTTGCCGGGCCAATCGCGTAGCGCTGGCGATTACCGGCCGTTGCCAGGAGGACATCATCGGCCTTCCGGGGGGGGAGGCCCTGGGATGCCGCAACGCCCTGGATGACCCCCGGGGTTGCGGCTTCGGCCCCCACTGCGAGAGTTGCAGCGTGCGCGTCATCGTCGAGGACACCCTGAAAACCGGCCGGGCCCACCATGAGGTCGAGGCCGCGCTGCCGCTGGGCAGCTCCAGCGCCCCGGATGAAATGCATCTGCTGGTCTCCACCGCGCCGCTGGGCCCCCTGAAAAGCCGCATGGCGGTTGTCTGCCTCCAGGACATCACCCAGCGCAAAAAGGCCCAGGAGGCTTTGAGGGAAAGTGAGGAAAGATTCCGTCGAATGTTCGAAGACACGGTCCTCGGCCTGTTTCAGGGCACCGTGGACGGCGAGCTGCTCACCGTCAACCCGGCCTTTGCCAAGATGTTCGGTTATGACACCCCTGAGGATCTGCTGTCGTCTTTGGGGAGCAGCGCCCTGGAATTGTACGCCAATCCCGCCGATCGGCCCGCCAAAATACAGCTGGTGCTGGCAAGCGAAAATCCCACGGAAACCGAAATCCACTACCGCCAGAAGGACGGGTCGACCTTTTGGGGGCAATTTCGGGTCTGGAAGGTTCGGGGTGAAAAGGGGCGGCCGCTGTATCTGGAAGGCTGTGTCGAGGACATCACCCAGCGCAAAAAGGCCGAAAAATCCCTGCGGGAATCGGAAAAGCGCCTGCGCTTTCTCTCCTCCCGATTGCTGGCCGCCCAGGAAAATGAGAGCCGGCGCATTTCGCTGGAAATTCACGACAACCTGGCCCAGAACATGGCCGTGCTGAAACTGCAGTTGGCCACCGCTGTCAACCGGCTGCGCAAGGACCAGGGCAAGCTGAAAGCCGAGTGTCAAAACATCCTGCAATTCGTCGACCGCATTATCGAAAGCATGCGCAACCTGTCACGCGATTTGAGTCCGTCGATCATCGAGGACCTCAAACTGTGCGCGACCCTGAAGTGGATGCTCTACGATTTCGAAAACCAAACCGGCATCGCCCCGTCCCTCAAGTTGACCGACGTCGATGACCTGTTTTCCTCCGCCGACCAGATCATTATCTACCGCATCTTTCAGGAGGCCCTCAACAACATCCGCAAACATGCCGATGCGCGCCAGATTGCGGTGGAGGTCCGTAAAGACGGTGGCCAGGTGGTCCTTCAGATCCAGGACGACGGCCGCGGCTTTGACATTCAAGAGAACTGGCGGCGCCATGTGGCTGAAAGAGGCCTGGGGCTGGCCGCCATGGACGAGCGGGCGCGGATGCTGGGCGGCACCCTGGAGATTGTCGCCCAAAAGGGCCGCGGGACCTGTCTCACCCTGACCCTCCCCGTCGCAGAGTCCCCCGCGTCTGTTGATCTTCCGCCGCCGGCAGCCCGCGTCTGACGCCTATTCTGAATCCGCCGGGCCGGCCGGCAGCCCCCATCCGGAACGTTTTTCCCCAAGCGCCCAGGCCGCCAAACCGTCTTGCCTAGCGCCCCTTACCCCTCTCCCAGACGGTCCTCTCGTCGTTTTCCGGCCGCAAAATAACCACTTGTGGTGATTGTCGCGGTCCTTGAACTGGACTAAAAGAGAACCAGCGACTTTCGCAAGCGGAAAGCTCCGGGCTGGCTTGGAACGTCCCAAATGCGCCAACCGGTCGCGAGGGGCCGTTGGGGAAAGGGGGGCAAGGTGAAAAAAGCGGGTTTCCGTCGGCGTGCGCCCCAAATTCCCATCGTCTGCAGTCTTCCCGGCGCGGATAAAACCTTCGATGCCGAAATGACCACCTGCACCGAAAAGGGGATTTGTTTTACTTGCAACCCCGCGTTCAATTCGGCCCTCGCCGAAGGGCAGACCATTTTATTCTGGCCCAGAGGCGCGTCCGTCGGCGGCTCCAGGGTGCCCCAAGGCCCGGAGGGCCTTCGCCCCCTGTCCCGCGCCAGGGTCCTGCAGCGCCAGGCGCTCAGCGGCGCAAGGGGTACCGTCTGCAAGATCAGCGTCGAATACTGTTAGTACTCCGAAAAAGTGACCCGCGCGTTCGATCTACGCGCCATTCGGCCGGCGCCCGCATCTCGCGGTCTGGGACCGACTGCCGTGGCGGTGAACGCGCAACCAAAGGAGCATGTCAAGATGGCCAGCGGCGTTGTCAAATGGTTTGATCAAAACAGGGGCTACGGCTTTATTCTGGAGGAAAACGGGGCGGATGTTTTTGTGCATTGCTCGGGTATCATCGGCGACGAACGCAGGACCCTCAAAGAAGGCGACCAGGTGGTTTTTGAAATTCAGACCGCGCCCAAAGGCCCGGCAGCGGTGGATGTGATGGTGGTTTAAAGGGCCTGGCGGAAAACATTCCGCATTCTAAAAAGGAGGACGTAAAGCATGCAAAACGGTAAAATGGTCAAGGAAATCATCGCGCTTCAGAAATCTTTTTTCAACGGCCTGTTTGAAGTCGCGGCTGTTTACCAGGACCAAACTATCAAATTCAACGGTATCCTGGGTAAAAAGATGGGGCTTTCCCATGGCGTGGATGACATCATCGGCCACTGGCAGGGGGCTCTCAAGCAGCAGCGCGACGGGTTGAAGCAAATCATGGACACCGGTTTCGCCCAGTGGGAGGCGCTGGTTTTAGCGGGGAGCCCCGAAGCGGCCCCCCAGGAACCCACCGCTGGCAGACCGTCAGGGAAAACCAAAACAGCCTGATCCCCACCCCCATAAGCAGCGTTCAATTCCCCAGCACGTCCGCTGCCGGGGCTCTTCGTCATGGGGTAATAAAATCCAGACATATACTTTGAACGGTCATTAATTTCGATTCCCTCCAACTCCCTCTCCCGCTGGGAGAGGGAGTTGGGTGAGGATAAAAAATCCAAGATTGTAACTGCTCAAGGAATAAAAGGAAAATAACAAAAAATAGTTGGAATTACAGCGTTCTGGGAATGCCGCAGCAGATCGGCCTCATGTCCGGCCAGCAACACCACAATCCCATCAAAAAAGGAGGTCGAATCATGGTTCTTTTTGTTCAAAAATGGGACGTCGCCCCTGGCAAATTGGAAGAGTACAATGAATGGATTCCGTCGGCCATGAAGCGCTGCCTGAGCACCCCGGGACCCATCGAATTGCGCGGATACAAACCGGCCATCGGCTCCCAACAAAGTGTCGTCACTTGGGAGTTCGCCGATCTGGAATCTTGGGCGAAATGGCATAGCGACGAAGAGCTTGTGAAGGTTCGCGCGGAATTTATGTTGCTGACAACCAACCGGATGGAGGAACTCTGGGGTCCGTCACCGATCATCCCCGAACCCATCCGGCCGGGCGCCTGAAACGGAAACCGGGTTAAAATCTATTTCGCTCCGGCACTGAGCGAAAGGCTATACCGCAAGTGCCACGGCCCGGAAAAACGCCAACCCACGCTACCGCATTCGGGCCTCCGATTCGCTTCAACTAGAGATATCCGGGGGGATCGTCGAAGACCGGGAAGGGCGCGGGTGAGTGGCCCGGCAGCTTTTGAAGCTGCTGATTGAAATCGGCGGCCTGTTTACACCGCCGGCGCGCCTCAGCCCAGGATGACGCCGTGGCGGCGAACCGCAACATCCCACCGTTGAAAAGTAGCGCGCGTAGGTCATCCAAAACGACCGGCAGGCACAGAGACCTCGTTGGGCGCAAGGCTTAATAGGACGGTCTCCGCGAAACACCACGCCATGACGACGGAATTTTCGACCAAAAACCGAGCGCGTATCAGCGCCTTCCTTACGCGATCATATCACGAATGGATAGTACCGTGAGACGATGAACGCTCCGGAGCCGTTTCAATTGATCGCTGACCTCGCGCACCGGTGTTCTTTTTGAGGGGGCAGCAGGTTGCAACATCGCTACGGGCAAGTCTTATTTTGTGGTCATTATTTTCGCGCCCTTGATGACATACTCCAGAAATTGGGTGAGGTTTGTTCTCGCCTCATAGGCTCCAAGGCTTTCCACAAGGCACCCCCATTAAGCTGGTTTGAAGCTATCCCAAATCGACGTTGAGGGCTGCGAAAGGTGAGTTCTTATCATCTGACCTCAACTCAACTAAACCCACCTCACCTCACCATCACCGACCTTTCGAGTACCTGTCAAGGAAACCAGAACGCAAGGTAGGAAACCGATGTTCATTAACCAGATAGCGCTCTTCGTTTCTTTCAGTCTTTTCTGCAGTGCTGGCCTTTTTGCCGGTATCAGTTTGCCAGCCCGGATCATCGCCAAATCTGCAGGAGGGGCGATGAATTATCACAGCGAAAATGGAGATGAGTTGTCGATTTTCCTGATTGCGAAAAGGAGGACTTTTAAGCCGATAGGGAGAAAAAATGGACCCTTTAGAGAGAGGAGATAACCATGCGAGTACTGAGCAGTCTTATCGTCACCATGTTTTTGCTTTGCGGTGGGTCTTGGAGAGCGGACTTCAGCGTTGCCCACGCTGCTTTCTGTCCATCTTCTGGAACATTGGCGGGCATACAAATTTCACACTACTGGGATAGCACGCAAGCTAATCCTTACTATAGACAAACAATGGAGTGTGACGGTACCGTGGGT
>JAJDNY010000157.1 GCA_022340425.1 Desulfobacteraceae bacterium
AAATCCTTGAAGCGGATCGCCTCGGTGGCAAGCTACAACTCCATGCGGCGGGACTCAGCGGCCTTCGCCCTTGTCCGTCTGCTGGTGGATCAGACCGACAAGGCCATCGACCTGCTCTCACGCGAAGACTACCTCTTCGACATCATCCCGGTTATGGCCGTCGAGTTGGAGAACCGGCCCGGCACCCTGGCCGAAATCACCGCCAAATTCGGCCGGGAGGGCATCAACATCAACTATGTTTACGGATCGGTGGCGGGGCCGGAATCCAAATGCCTCTTCGTCTTCTGCCCGGAGGACATCGAGCAGGCCGCCAAGCTCTTCCAGGAGTAGACCTGCCGTCCCCGCACCTCGCCGGGGATCCCGCGGCGCCCAAGGCTCAGGTGCGCTATAGCCGCAAGGCATCTGCGTAGGGGAAGATATGGATCCGCTCCCCGGAGCGGATGCGCACCTGGGTCTGGCGCCAGAAGTCGACATCGAACAGATCGGCGTGGTGCGCCATGAATTCTGCCTCCAGCGGGCCGGAAAGACCCAGGTAAGGCCGAAACTCCTCGGGAAAGACATCCGCTTCGCCCACCGTGAACCACGGTTCGGCCGCCATCTCGTCCTCGTAGCGGCGGGAGGGCGGTTTTTGGCGGAAATTGCAGGCGATCAGCGGGCAAAGCTCGTCGTAATCGTAAAACACCACCCGCCCGTGGCGGGTGACGCCGAAGTTTTTGAGCAGCAGGTCCCCCGGAAAAATATTGATCCGCGCCAGGTCCTTGATGGCGTTGCCGTAATCCACGACCACCGCCCGGGCGGCCTCGGGGCTGGCCGTCTGGAGGTAAAGATCCAGCGGCGTCACCCGCCGCTCCAGGTAGACGTGCCCGACTACCACCCGATCGGCTTCGATGCGCACCGTGCGCGGGGCCGAACGCGCCAGCTCCGCCAGCAGCGGTTCGTCAAAGCAGGCGTGGTCGAACTGCAGGTGTTCGAAAGACTGGGCGTCCAGGAGCCGCCCGGCCCGGTCGTGCTTGAAAACGAAATCGTAGCTGGCGATGACCTTGCGCCGGGTGGTTTCCTTGGGGTGGACGATGCGGTCCCGGATCAGTTTGAAGACCATATCGTAGCTCGGCATGTCGAAGACCACCATCACCAGCCCACGTTTGCCCCGCGAAATACGGAAAGGCTGGCCGCAGACCGTGGTGTTGGCCAGCAGGTCGCGGTAAAGCACGGTTTTGCCGTGCTTGTCGAAGCCCAGTGAAATATAGAGTTCGGCCAAAGGCTTAGACGGCAAGAGGGTCCGCAGAAAGCCCACCATCTCAGCGGGCCGCGGCACCGTCACGTGGAAATACGAGCGCGTGAAGCTAAAGAGGATGCTGACCGCCGTTTCGCTCAGCAGCACCGCGTCCACGACGATCCCCGCAGGCTTGTGGAGCAGGGCCAGCGCCATCGGCACCCCACCGCGGTCGGTGACCAGGCGCCCGACCAGGTAGGCCCCCATTTCCCGGTAAAAGACGCTGCGCACCACCTCCAGGCCCAGCAGCCGGATATCAGGCCCCATTTCCCCGAGACGGTCGTGGACCCGCGCCGCCACCCGCGCCGCATCCCCCGCCAGGTCCTGAAAGGGGCAGGTGAAGGCGGCGGCCGTTAGAACCCGCCGGATTGCCGGCGCCAGGGGGCCGTCGATGGGATGGACGTCATAGACCGGCTCCGGCGGATGCCGGGGCGGGTTTCTGAATTCGGCGGTAACGAACTCGATGGCCGCGTCCACCCCGACAGTGTTGAAGATCCGGCGCGTGACGGAATTGAAAAAGGTCTCGCCCAGCTCACGGTCACCGCGGGCCGCCAGCCGCTCGGAATAAAGGCCCTTCATGGCGGCCCAGAGGGAAACCTCGCTCAGGCGGTCGGCGAGCAGGCGCCGGGTCTCGGCGACCGCCCCGTCCAGAACGGCGGCATAGAGATCCAGGCGCTCGCCGGCATCGGCCTGCATGCCCTGCCAGTCGCGGCTTTCAAAGCGGCCCTGGGCGCGGCGGGTAAGATCGGCGAAGCGGGTGCGATAAGCGTCGAAGCCGTCGTGGATGATGCCGGCGGCCGCGCTGGCCGCTTGGCTGTCGGTCATGGGAGGGGGCATGGCAAGACTCCCGGCGGGGCCGCCGGACGGGGCTCAGGGGCGCTTGAAATGGGCCAGATAGTTGACCTCCAGGCCACCCCCCAGCCGGTAGCGGCGGGTAAAGGGGTTGTACTGCATGCCGGAAAAATCGCGGGCTGCCAGCCCAGCCTGCCGGCCCCACGCGGCGAGTTCGGCGGGCCGAACGAAGCGCCCGAAGACGTGGGTGCCGCGCGGCAAGAGCCGCAGAAGGTACTCGGCCCCGACAATCGCAAAGACAAAGGATTTGGCGGTGCGGTTGAGGGTGGCGAAGAAAACGTCCCCGCCGGGCCGCACCAGCCGACCGCAGGCGCGCACGATGGACGGCGGGTCGGGCACATGCTCCAGCAGCTCCATACAGACCACCACGTCGAAGCCTGCCGGCTGGCTGAGGGCCAGATCCTCGGCGGTGCCCCGGCGGTAATCGATGCACAGTCCGCTCTGCCGGGCGTGCAGGGAGGCCACCGCCAGCGGCGTCTCTCCCATGTCGATGCCCGTCACCCGAGCGCCGGCCAGCGCCAGGGCCTCTGAGAGCACGCCACCGCCGCAGCCCACGTCCAGCGCCCGTCGGTCGGCGAGCCGAACCCGGTCGGCGATGTAGCCCAGACGCAGCGGATTGATGTCGTGCAGGGATTTTAGGGCGCCCTTGGGGTCCCACCAGCGGGGCGCCACCGCCTCGAATTTGGCGATTTCCAGACGGTCGATATTTTCGGGTTGCGGCATCATCGGCTGCTCATGGGGACGCCGGCCCTCCGGCCGGGGAGTTGAAGGTCGAAACCGGGACCGGGTGCGTTTATCTGCCGGCGATGGGCGGCATCGGCTGCACCCAGCGGTTGGTGCGGCCGTCGTAGAACCACCGGTCCGGGAAACCCCGACGGGTCACGAAGGTCGGGTTTTCGGCCCACTCCAGTATCTGCTCGTAGGCCGCATGCAGTTTTTGAAACATGGCGCTGCTGCCCCCATGGTCGGGGTGGTGCCGCAGGGCCTGCCGGCGAAAAGCGCTTTTGACGATCCGCGGAAGCTCCGGACTGCTGAGATCCTCCCGGCGCAGCCTGAGCTGAACCAGGGAGTTGCCGATCAGGGTGGGCCGGAGCTTCTCCCGGGGGTTGAGGCGGCCGAGGGCCTCCTCCTGGCGGCTGGCCATCTTTAGCAGGTGAATCGAGGCCAGATAGCGCTTGCGGGTGCGCTCCTTCTCGGCCCACCAGTGATTGCCCAGCCGGGTGCTCATGCGAAAAAAATCCTCGGCCGGGGTGCGTCGCCCCGACCGGGGTTGAATGAAGCTGAAGACTGCCTGACGGTCGTAGGGCAGCAGGTCCAGCACCAGAATGGCGTCGGTAAAGAAAAAAGTGGCATAGCGGGCGTTGAGGGTCTGCAGGAGGCCGGTTGAAATCGCCAGCGAGCGCCGCAGTTTCTGGCGGCAGTCGACGGAGCAATAGTGCCTGCGGCGCGAGGTGATCTCCGCGCCGCAGGAAAGGCAGCGCCGGCCCGGCTTGCGAGCGAAGAACGGCGCGATGAGGTTTCCCCTGGGTTGCATGCCGGCATCATAACAGAGTTCGGACATAAGATGAAGACCGATTGCCGTGCCCGGCAGGGCCTGGGCTGGTCGCGGAAGCGCGCATTCAGGAGGCGCCATGGCCGAAACGGTTAATCAGGAAACGATCCGGGCCGATGTCCGCCGGCTGCTGGGGCGGCCCGATGTCCACCCCCCGCTGGCCCGGCTGCAGGCCGCACTGCCGCCCGGGGCACGGGCCTGCCTTTTCGGCGGGGCGATCCGCAACCTGATTCTGGTGCGGGTTCACGGCAGCAGCCCTGAAACGCGGGATCTCGATTTTGTGGTCGCCGGCCTGCCAGAGGATTTCCGTTTACCGCGCTGCCTGCCGCGCCGGGAGCGGGTAATCACCGAAATGGGGGGGGTCCGCTGGCAGCCGCCGGACTCCCCCTTCAGCTTCGACCTCTGCCGGCTGTCCGATTTCGTGGTCTTCCGGCTGTTTCCCATGCCCCCGACGTTGGAAAACCTCCTGGCCAACATCGACTTCAGCGCCAACGCCGTGATCTACGACCCGGCCGCGGACCGCCTCTACGAACGCGGCTGCATCAACGCCATTTACGCCCGACGCTTCGACTTCAACACCCTGCGCCTGTGCGACAAGCTCATCTCCACCTACCGCATCCTGGTGCTCAACCACAAACTGGGCTTCACCCTGTCCGAAAGGGTCTTTCACTACTTGCGGGCCACCGCCGACATCGATCTGGTGATCAGCCTCAAGCGGGCCCTGGCGGCGGGCGTCGGCAAGGACCGCGCCGCGGTCCTGATGGCCTATTATCGCCGAATTCGCGGCTTCCGCGACTATGCCGCCTACTTGGCGGCGGCCGTCGAGCTTCCCCCTGCACCCGCCGCC
>JAJDNY010000158.1 GCA_022340425.1 Desulfobacteraceae bacterium
CCCCTGGCCGGCTTCGAGTACGGGTTTCCGGCCGGGCTGGTGGATCCGGGCGAAAGCGTGGCAGCCGCCGCCGCGCGCGAGCTGAAGGAGGAAACCGGGCTTGAGCTCACCCGGGTGGTGCGCAGCGGCCCCCCGGTCTACTCTTCGGCCGGCCTGACGGACGAATCGGTGGCGATGGTGTTTGTTGAATGCCGGGGGACGCCCTCCAGCGCCGGCAATCAGGGGGCCGAGCTGATCGAGGTGCTGCTGGTCTCCCCGGCCGAGGCCAAGCAGCTGTGCCGTGAGCCGGATTTGAAATTCGATGCCAAGGCGTGGCTGGTCCTGGACCAGTTTGCGCGTTTCGGCCGGCTTTAGGGACGCCGTTCACCCCACCGGCCGAAAACAGCAGCGACGGGCGGTGAACGGCCGCTGAAGGCAGGAGGTAACCCCATGGATGTTCTGGTGGTCGGCGGTGCCGGCTATATCGGTAGTTTTGTCAGCCGGATGCTGCTGGCCGAAGGCTACCGCCCGACGGTGTTGGACAACCTCTCACTGGGGCACCGGGCGGCTCTGGATCCCGCGATCCCGCTGGTAACCGGGGATTTGGCCGATACCGGGTTGCTCGGAAGGCTTTTCAGCGAGCGGCACTTCGATGCGGTCATGCACTTTGCAGCGCTGGCATCGGTGGCGGAATCGGTGCAGATGCCCCTGACCTACTACCGCAACAACGTCGCCAACACCCTCAACCTGCTGGATGCCATGCGCCATGCCGGCGTCGGGCGTTTCATCTTCTCCTCCAGCGCCGCCATCTTCGGCAGCCCCGAACGAATCCCCATCGATGAGCACCACCCGGCCAGGCCCATCAACCCCTACGGCCGCTCCAAGCTGATGGTGGAGGAAATCCTCCAAGACGCCGCCGCCGCCGGCGACCTGCAGTTTGTGGCGCTGCGCTACTTCAATGCGGCCGGCGCCAGCCCCGACGGCCGCATGGGGGAGGATCACCGCTGCGAAACCCACCTGATTCCGCTGGTGCTCAAAGCCGCCCTCAAGGGGGCGCAAAACGGCCCAGCACTCAAGGTCTTCGGAACCGATTACCCCACCCCGGACGGCACCTGTGTGCGGGACTATATCCATGTCAGCGATCTGGCCCGGGCCCACCTCCTGGCCCTGGACCACCTGGCTGCGGGGGGCGCCAGCGCGGCCTTCAACCTGGGCAACGGCAAGGGCTTTTCGGTAATGGAGGTCATCGCCACCGCCGAGAAGGTCACCGGACGCCGGGTGGCGTTTGAAACCGCCGCCCGCCGCGACGGGGACCCGCCGATACTGGTGGCGGCCGCCGACCGTATTTCACGGGAGCTCGGCTGGCAGCCCGCCTTTCCCACGCTGGAGGTCATCATCGAGACCGCCTGGAAGTGGCATGCCTCCCACCCTGGGGGCTATTCCGCCGTTGCCACCTGATCCCCCCGGCTGGGATCCCCCGCAACCATTGGGAAAAAAACTACTCAATTGCCCCGCCCCGCCGCTCAAAACTGTGAAAGCGGCTTCTCACCGGTTTTCCATCGAGAAATAACTGCCTAATATCAATACATTTTTATATGAACAGGCGTGCTGGCACGGATCTGGCTTAAACTGCAGCTAACGGCTTCACGAGCAGGTTGACAGCACCTGATGCACAGTTACAGCAGAAACCGAGGTGAGACCATGAACGAAAAAGTCTATATCAACAAAGACGACAGTGCGACCTTTGTCTGCCCCCAGTGCCAGCGCTCCAAAACCGTGGACGTCTCGCATGTCATCAAGGCCGACCGCTCGGTCAAGGTCAAGTGCCGCTGCAGCTGCGGGCACACCTATGCCGTGATGCTGGAGCGGCGCCGGCACTACCGCAAACCGGCCAATCTGCCGGGGGTCTATACCCATTTGGCGGACGGCAAGCAGGTCGACCGGGGTCCCATGAACGTGGTCGACCTGTCCCGCAACGGGTTGAAGCTGCAGCCGGTTTTCGGCACCCAGCGCGGCTTTCAGGTGGGCGAAAAACTCCTGGTGGAATTTCAACTGGACGATCGGACGAAATCGCAGCTCAAAAAAGAAGTGGTGGTAAGAACCGTCACCCCCCAGTTCGTGGGAACCGAGTTTGTTTCGGACAACTACTATGAAAACGCCCTCGGTTTTTACCTTCTGAACGCGTCCTGAACCGGAACCCGGGCTGAAGCCGACACTGACCCACCGGGAGTTTCGCACCCATACGGGCCCCCACGCGCAGCAGGCTGCCGCGCGGGGGCCCGTTGTCGTTAGGCCTTGAGCCAACGGCGCCGCCCTCGGCTCAAGGCCCCAGCTTGTCCAGCTCCTCGGACTTCATCCCGAAGCTGTGTTTCTCCTCGGGGAAGCGGCCGGCCTGAACATCTTGCTTGTAGGCCGCGATGGCCGCGGCGACGGTCTCACCGATGCGGGCATACTGTTTGACGAATTTGGGGGTGAAGCGATCGAAGAGTCCCACCATGTCATGGGTCACCAGCACCTGGCCGTCACAATCGGGGCCGGCCCCGATGCCGATCGTCGGAACAGCCACGGACTCGGTGATCAGGCGGGCGATCGGGGCCGGAATGGCCTCCAGTACGATCGAGAAGCAGCCGGCGGCGGCCAGGGCACGGGCATCGGCAATCAGGCTGCGGGCCGCCTCGGCGCTCTGCCCCTGGACCTTGAAACCGCCCAGGGCCGAGGCCGTCTGGGGGGTCAGACCGATATGGCCCTGGACCGGAATGCCGGCCCGGACCAGGGCCGCAACCGTCTCGGCCATGGGCCGGCCGCCTTCCAGTTTGACGGCATCCGCGCGGCCTTCCTTCATCAGCCGGTTGGCGTTTTCGACGGCCTTGGCGACGGACACGTTGTAGGAGCCGAAGGGCATGTCCCCGACCACCAGGGCGCGCGTGACCGCGCGGGAGACCGCCTTGAGATGGTGGACCATCTCGTCCATGCTGACCGAGACGGTGTCCGGATACCCCAGCACCACCATTCCCAGCGAATCCCCCACCAGAACCATATCAATCCCCGCCCGGTCCACCAGCAGGGCCCAGGGGTAGTCGTAGGCAGTCAGCACGGTGATCTTTTCACCGCTCTGCTTGCGGGCCTGAATTTCCGGGATCGTGGTCTTAACATCTGCCATCGCGTGTCTCCTTGTAGGGGGCCGTGGGGCTTAGGGTCGCGGCAAGAAATAATTCCACAATATGGGGCCGGATTTTGGTTCGTCACCAAGGCACATTCGCCGGTGCATATCGGGATCTGTGCCGGCGGATGTAACGCCGATGACGGGCCAAAAGACAAGCAAGATGTGGCATTATTTCTTGCCGAGGCCCTTAGCTAAGGCGGGAGGCGGCTGTCGCTTCCAGGGCCGCGACCAAGGCGGTCAGAAGCGTGTTTACCGGCGCCGCAAGCCCCAGCTCGCCGGCCAAACGGGCAACTGCACCGTTGATCACGGCAACCTCGGTGGGGGCGCCCCTGAGAACGTCCTGGAGCATGCTGGCGCGGTTTTGGGCCGTCCGCCGGCAGACGGCCTTGACATGCGCCAGCGGGTCCGGGTACGGCAGGGCAATCCCCCGGGCATGGGCCACCGCCACCGCCTCGGCCACGGCTTGAGCCATGAGCCGTTGGCAGGCCGGTTCGGCCGCCAGCACCCCATTGGGAACCCGCAACAGCGCCGCCAGGGCGTTGATCCCGACATTGACGATCAGCTTGCCCCACACCAGAGCGTCCGCATCGTCGGCCAGTTCGGTCTGAATGCCGGCAGCGTTGAAGAGGCGGCAGACAGCCGCGGCCACTCGCTCGGGGGGGCCTGCACGGGCGATCCAGGTGGGGCCGTCGCCGGCGTGCCGCACGTGGCCGGGCTCCACGAGGGTGGCGCCCTGGGAGGTCACCCCGACCAGCGCCCGCCGGGGTCCCAGAACTTCGGCCAGCACCTCGCGGTTGCCCAGACCGTTCTGCAGGCTGAGAGCAACTCCCCCAGGCTTCAGGAGCCGGGCGGCCGTCTCGGCCGCCGCCCGCGTCTGACCGGCCTTGGTGAAAACGATCGCCAGGTCAAACGGCTCGCCGAGCGCCTTCGGATCACTGACGGCCGCCAGCCGCTGGACCCGACAGGAGCAGTCCGGCCCCTCCACCGTGAGCCCCTTGACGTTGATGGCGTCGATATGGGCTTTGCGGCGATTTACCAGCACCACGGGGGCGACCGCCGCCAGCAGGGAACCGAACAGCGAGCCCATGGCGCCGGCGCCGATCACGGCAATTCGCATGGCGTCCACGGGGTTCGTCCAGTTGGCCGGGGGTCAGATTCGGAAAAGCGATAGCGCCTGCATTGCAGGGAATTCATTGACGGCCTTGAGTTTGTCTTCGTTGGAGATCACGGCCACCGCCGGCGGCTTGCCGGTTGCACCGAAATAGGTCTCAGCGGCCGCACGCACCTGCTCGCGGGTAACCGCCAGCAGGCGGGTCTTGTACTCCTTGCGGGCCTCGTCGCTGAGACCGACGATACCGCGGTAGAAGGCTTTGCGGGCCGCCGGGCCCGGCGGGTCGGGCTTGTCGATTTCCGAGCAGATCTGCAGCACGGCTTCCTTGATGTCCTCGTCGCTGTAGGCGCCGCTGCGGATGAAGCCGCCGGCGGCATCGTAAACCTTGAGGGTGCTGACCACGTGCGGGTCGCGGTAGGAGCCCAGGCAAAAGAGCCCGTCCTCGGCCCCGTACAGCGCAAAACCGCCGTAGGCTCCGCCTTTTTCCCGGATTTCGCGGTGAAGGAAAAGCGAGCGCAAGAGCTTGGCGATCACCGCCAGGGCCGGCGCATCGGGATGGTCCATGCGCACCGTCCGGAAGGCCCGGGCGACGAAGGAAACCGCCGTGGTGGTGCTCCAGCCCTCAAAGGGGGGCTCCGGCGCGAGCGGCAGCTCCGGCGGGGCGAAGCCTGCCGCGGCAGGTGACGGCGGCAAGCTGTTTTCCAGGGCGGCCGCCAGCGGGGCGGCGACATCCAGGGCCGAGGATTCACCCACCAGGGCGATCTTAAACCGCCCCCGTCGCAGGAGCAGGCGCCCCAGCGTGCTGAGCTCATCGGCCAGTTTTTTCAAATCCTCGTCGGCCAGCCGCTCGCTGACCCCCTTGATGAATTTGAGGTGATGAACCCCGCTCCAGATCTCACTCAACATATTGGCCGTGCTGAAATGGCGTGCCGCCAGACTGATGGCCAGCCGATGCCCGTTCTGGACCACCATCGACTCCAGCCCCGCCCGGTATTCCAGCAGCAGGGTGCGCAGCCGGGTGAGGTCCGCAAAGTCGAAGGCCGTGACCATCTCCTGCAGGATCTCGAAAGTCGGCGCGGCGTTGCGCGCCAGGCACTTGCCGTTGAAGGCGATAAAGGCCAGACAGTCGCCGGCGGCATCGAAGCGGGTGCGGGCGCTGGCCGCAAGGCCGATGCCGCCGGTATAGCGGTCCATCAAACGCGCCATCTCGCTGTAATCCCGCTGGCTGCTGCCGATTCGGGAAAAGGCATGGCAGAAAAAAGGCACCAGCGGCAGCTGGCTGACGGGAACGTCGCCGGCATCGATGGCGGCGGTAAAGTAGAAAATGCCCGAGGTGCCCTGGTCGTAGATCACCGCGCCGCAATCCGGGCGCGGCGCCGCGGGCCGGACCACCTGCACCGACGGCGGGATATCGCTTAGCGTCAGGGTCGGCAGGACCGAGAGGTCCTCCTCCCGCTCCTGCAATTGCACCAAGGCCCGGGCGTCGGCGGCGATTTTGGCCATCTCCGGGGCCGAGAGCTTCGCCCCGATGGCCGCCAGTTCCCTCGCCACCCGCGCCTCGTCGGCGTCGGCCATCTGCTGGTCGGGCGCCAGGGTGAACAACACCCGGTGAGGGTTGTCGATAAAATAGCGCTGGATGCGATTTTCAAAAAACGGCTCGCGTGTCATCGCCTCCCGGATCCGGTCCAGGTCGGCATCGAACTGAAAGGCGCGCACCGGGTCGCCGCCGTGGAACCAGCAGCCGGAAAAAAACAGCATCAACTTCAAACCATACGGTTACGGGGTGTTGGTGATCTCCTTGCGGTGAAATTCCAGCTGATGGATGGCGGCTTCGATCAGGTCGCGATCGACCCCGTCGCGCACCAGGCCCTGAAGGACCCCCTCGATGATGGCGGCCACCGGCTCGGCGTCCGTCTGGCGAACGTCCTTGAGGCCCGCGGCGAACATCGTGTCGCGATGGTCCGACACGAAACCGGCGGTGTCGCAGAGCGCCGTCCCGAGTCCGGAGTCGATCAGCGCCTTGCGCATCGGGGAGGCGCTGTTGCCCATCAGGATCTGCTCGAGAAGGGTCAGGACCAGCACCTCGAAGGTGTTCTGGATATCGGCCGTCAGCCAGGCCAGGCAGGCCTGGTACTTTTTGGCCGGATCTTCGCCCTTGTCGAAGGGATAGGGATAGGTGACCATCCGGGGGGCCGGCCAGCGGGGCTGGGATTTGACCTCGGTCCGGGGGTCGATGCGGTTGAAGTGGGTCAGCACCTTGCTCTCGATGAAGGCCAGATGCTCGACCAGCGGCAGGTTGCCGTAGGTGTAGAAAAAGGCGTTGCTGGGGTGATAGTGCCGCCGATGGAAGGCCACCAATTGGGCGTGGGTCAGCTGGGGAATCACGGCCGGGTCCCCACCGGAATTGTGGCTGTAAGTGGTATCCGGATAGAGAGCGTTGAGCAGCGAGCGGGCCATCACCTGATCCGGCGAGGACATGGCGCCCTTCATCTCATTGTAGACGACCCCCTTGTAGACCAGCTGGGGCGGCTGCCCGGCATCCGCGGCCGGCTCCGGCTCCAGGCGAATCCCCTCCTGCTTGAAGTTGAGCTCCTCCAGCTTGGGGTAGAAGGTGGCGTCCAGGTAGACGTCCATCAGATTGTAGTAATCCTTCCGGTTCTGGGTCGAAAAGGGGTACATGGTCCAGTCCGAGGCCGTGAAGGCGTTCATGAAGGTGCTCAGACTGCGTTTGAGCATGGAGAAAAAGGGGTCGCGCACCGGATATTTGCGCGAGCCGCAGAGCACGGTGTGCTCCAGGATATGGGCCACCCCGGTGGAGTCGACGGGCACGGTTTTGAAGGCCACGCTGAAGGTGTTCTCGCGGTCGTCGTTTTGAATGTGCACGTGCCGGGCGCCGGTCCGCTCGTGTTCCAGCTCGATGAAAACGGAGCGGATCTCCCCCAAATTTTCCACACGTTTGACGCTGTAGCCGGATATGCGGTCACCGGGTTTGAGCTCCTTCTGTTTATCTGGCTGGATGGCTGGCATCGCAACTCCTTGATTGAAAATAGCGCCACAGCCGGCCTTTGCCGGCGGCCTTCACGCCGTCAGGGATCAATAGACAGGCGGCCTGTGCGGTGGTTTAGGCCCGCAGCCCCCGCGTCCCACGGGCGGGCCGCACACCAGGGGTGATCGCCTGGGCCGGACCGGAGCGTTGCCGGCCGGCGGGTCGATTCCGGTCTGTGGGCGCCCGCAGTTTAGAGGGCCACGTAGATGCCGCGGCCGACGCGCTTGATTTTGTCCATCTTATTCAGGCGGAAAATGATGTTCCGCAGTTTTTTCTCGCCGAAACCGGTCTTTTCCTGGATTTCCCCGAAGCCCACCCCTTCCTTGTAGGGCTTGATAACCTCAAAGACCGCATCCGAGGCCGAGAGGGCCGCCTTGGCCCGGCTGGTTTTCTCGGCCGGCGGACGCCGGGCGCGACCGCTTCCGCCGGCGGCCTTGATCATTTTTTCCAGACGATCCAGCCGCTCCAACAGTTTGTCCACATCCTTCTTGGTGGGCACCTGATAGGTCTGCATAAAATACTTCACCATCGCATCAAAACTGATCGCCTTGTTTCTCTTTTTCGCCATGCCATCCTCCCTGATTTCCGGCCGATGCCTAGCCTGTTGCGGCTGGGTAGCTATCCAGCACGCCAAATGCTAGTTTAATATAATCAAGAGGAATAAAAAGGCAAGAACTATTTGATAATGCAAGACATGCAAGAAGGCTGGAGCCTAATGGGGGTTTCCGGCGAGACATTCGGCCCCGGAATGGCGCCGGCGAAGATGAGCTAAATTTTTATTTATCAGCCAAATCAGGTAGTTATTTTGCAGCGAGGCGCCGCGGTCGGGGTGATTGCCAGTCCGCTGGTTTCGTGTTAAAAGCGTCGCAGCAATTAAAACCATAAAAAAAACCCGCAGCACTGCCTGCAAGCCCGTCGCGGCCGCCCCCATGGCTTCACCCCACAGACTGCTCAAAGCCTCGCAAATGCGGGCGAAAAAACAACTGGGCCAGAACTTTCTGAGCGACCCCCAAGCGGCCGAAGCCATCGTCGCCCGCTCACAGGTCGGCCCCCGGTCGGTGGTGCTGGAAATCGGGGCCGGTCTCGGGGCACTTACCGTGCCCCTGGCCCGCAAGGCCGCCCGGGTTTTGGCTGTGGAAAAAGACCGGGAGCTGCTTCCCCTGTTGAAAACGGAGCTGCTGGCAAAGAAAATCGGCAACGTCGAGGTGATCGCCGCGGACATTCTGGCCCTGGACTGGGAGACCCTGGCGCAAGCGCCGGACGAAAAACTCCTGGTCATGGGCAACCTGCCCTACAATATCTCTTCCCAGATCCTGGTGCGCCTGATTCGCCACCGCCGCTGGGTGGAGCGGGCCGTGCTGATGTTTCAAAAGGAGCTCGCCCAGCGAATCACGGCCGCATCGGGAAACCGTGATTACGGCCGCCTGTCGGTCATGCTGCATTACTGCGCCCGGATCCGGCCGGTGATGGATCTCAAGGCCAGCCAGTTCTATCCCCGTCCCAAGGTCGATTCCGTCGTTTTGGAAATCGACTTTCTATCGACCCCGCCGGTGCCTGCCGACGACGAAGATTTTTTTGGACAGGTCGTCAAAGCGGCATTCGGCCGACGCCGCAAAACCTTGCGCAACGCCCTCGCCGGCAGTCAGCTGCAGCTGAGCCCGCCCGCCGCCGCCGCGCTGCTGCAGACGGCGGCAATAGACCCCGCGCGACGCGCCGAAACCCTCAGCGTCGCTGAATTCGTGGCCCTCAGCAACACCATCGGCCGTTTTTTGCGAGCGGACTGAAAAAGGGCGCACCGCTACAGGGACTCGGCCACCGAAAGCGTCCGATCCCCCAGCATGTGGACATAGCTCCCCATTTCGTTGTCGTACCAGCCGTAGACCACCGCCTGGGTCACGGGCACCCGCACCACGGGGTCCTTGACCGCCGCCAGCAGGGAGGCGTCCAAACCCGGGAGTCGTTCGAGGTCGATGGTCACTTCGGCGGTCCGGGTGTGGGTCTCATGGCCTTCGATGATGGCCGCCGCCTTGGGCAGCCCGACGATATCCCCGGACACGTTTTGCTCCTCGGAAAAATGGAGGTAGTGCTGGGGGTCATCGGCCGCGGCCTGACGATAAACGGCGTTGATCCGCTCGCGCCGGATGGACTCCCCGCTGAGTTCGTCCTGGAGGTTGAGCACCAGGATGATCAGCGAGCCGGTGGCGGTGGCGACCCGCACCGACTCGGCAATGAAGCCGATCTGCTCCATTTCGGGGATCACCAGGCGCAGGGCCTTGGCAGCACCGGTGGTGGTCAGGATGATGTTGTTCATCACGCTGCGGTTCTTGCGCAGGTCGGTTTTGCCGGCCTTGGGCAGACGGTCCAGCACCGCCTGGGAGCCGGTGGCGGCGTGCACCGTGGCCATCGACGCCGAGAGGATCTTCTTGGCCCCGAAATGGTTGATCAGGGGCTTCATCATATGGGCCAGGCAGGTGGTGGTGCAGGAGGCGTTTGAGATGATCCGGTGGCGGCGGGGGTCGTAGGCCGTCTCGTTGATCCCCATCACGGTGGTCACCGCGTCCTCGGGCGTGGCTCTGCCCTTGTCGCCGATCTTGAAGGGCGCCGAGACGATCACCTTCTCGGCGCCGGCATCCAGATGGCCGCGAACGGAGCCTTTGGCGGCATCGACGGGAAGCGCCGGGTCCAAGAACTGACCGGTGGTATCCACCACCAGCCGCACCCCGTTTTCCCGCCAGGGGATCGCCGCCGGATTGCGCTGCTCCCGCAGAAACCGCACCGGCATCCCGTCGACCAGCATCCGGCCGCTGCTTTCGTCCACCTCGCTGATCACCGGTGCTGAGTTGTGCCCGTAGAGATACCCGTGCAGGCAGCCGTAGTTGGAGTCGCGCGCCAGGTAGTGGGCGATATCCGCCAGGGAGGTGCCGCTCTCACGGCCGATATTGATCACCAGTTCCCGGAAATACTTCCGACCCACCTGGTTCCAGGCCGTCAGTTTGCCGATCCGCCCGAAACCGTTGATGCCCAGGGCCAGTTCGCTCCGATTCTGCTCAGCCATCTTCAGCTCCTTTCTGTCAGGCGTCGCATGACGCTTGGGGTGGGATTTTGGCATGCCGCGGCCGCCCGCGGGCCGGGTCAGGCCTGTCGGACCGCCAGAGAGCCCCTATAAACCGATCCTTCCTGGCCGTCGACACTGATGAAGCCGCCGCTGGTCAGCGTCAGGTCGTTGAAGCGGGCGGTGCCCGCCTTTTCATCACAGACCATTTTGCCGCAGCCGACCACGCAGGTTTTGCCCAGCCGGTGCGCCACCACCGCCGCATGCGAGGTCAGCCCGCCCCGAGCGGTCAAAAGGCCATCGGCGGCGTAGATCTCGCGGATGTCGTCAGGCACGGTGTCGCTGCGCACCAGGATCAGGGCGGTATCCGGCTCCAGCTCCCGCCACTTGTCGATTTCCTCGAGACTGAAAACCATGCGCCCGCTCATCGCGCCGCCGCTGACCCCGATGCCGTGCCCCAGGAATTTTTCCTCGGTCTTTTCGGAAGGGTCAAAGGTCATGACGCTCTTTAACTCGCGCATGGCCATGTCCCGGGTCTGAAGCAGGTAGAGGTCCTGGACTTTGGGGCTCTCGAAGGTGAATTCCATTTCTTGGGGGCTCCAGCCGTGCTTGTAGATCAGTTCGTTGGCCCACCTATCGAGGGCCGTGTAGATTTCCGGGTAATCGGTTTCCAGGGTGATGTCCGTGTCGCGCATCTCGATCTCCTGCTGGCTGAGGGAAATCGGCAGGGTCTGCACCAGCCCGGCGACCACGTCCTCCCCCTGGTTGCCGATCGTAAAATCCCCCCACAGCTTCAGGATGTTGCCATACCAGCGGGGGTTGTGGGTAAAGATCACCCCGGTCCCGGCGATGGGCGAAATATTGCCGTAGACCATGGACTGCACGGTGACCGCGGTGCCCCAGTCGTCGGAGATGCCCATGATCTTACGGTAGGCCTTGGCTTTGGCGGAGTCCCAGGAGCCGAAAACCCGCTTGATGGTCAGATGGAGCTGCTCCATGGGGTCCTCCAGCACGGCAATGCCCGCATCCTGGATGTTTTTCTTGTATGCCAGTGCCAGGGCCTTCATCTGCTCGCCGCTGAACTCGCGCTTGTGGGAAAACCCCCAGCGCTCCTTGAAGGCCTTCATGATGGCGTCGAAATCGTCGCGCACAAGGTCGAAGGCCATCCCGTAGCACTGCAGAAAGCGGCGGTAGTTGTCCCATGCAAACCAGGTGTTGCCGGTCTTGGCGGCTATCCCGGCGGCGATCTCCTCGTTCATGCCGACGTTGAGGAAGGTGTCCATCATGCCGGGCTGGGAGATCGAGGAGCCGCTGCGGACGGAAAAGAGCAGTGGTTTGGCCGGGTCCCCGAAACGCTTGCCGGTTTCCCTTTCCAGGGCGGCGATGTGGCGGGCCACCTGATCGCGGAAATTTTCCTCGGCCGGTCGAAAGCTGTAGACGATCTCCAGACCCCGGAATACCTCGGTGGTGATGATGAAGCCCGGCGGCACGGGCAGCCCGAAATTCTTCAACCGCACCATGTTGAGGCCCTTGTTGCCCAGGTGGATGATACCGGCGGCGCGCGGGTTGCTATCGTTGAGGGCGGCCATGGCGCGCTGCGGGTCGTAGTTGAGCAGCAGGTGGAGCTTCTCCTTGGGCAGAATGTCGGCCTGGTAAAAGAGGGTGTTGAGGATCCGGCTCAAAAAAAGATCCAGCTGTTGAAGCCCCAAGGCCTGGGCGATTTTTTCGCGGAAAAAGACCTCCGAGACCCGGTGCTTGAGCCGCTCGGCGTCAGGCAGCGGGCCCACGGGCAGATAGGCCGGCAGAATCTGATCCGGCGAGAGCTGCCCCAGGATCTTGGTCAGGTTGCGTTCATGCACGTTGTTGAAATAATCGTTGATGATGTTCTTGACGGCCTGGGCGAAGCCCTTGAAGATGTCGAGGTACTGGGTGAAGGTAAACCCCTTAATTTCCAGCGAATGGGCCAGAAAATCGAGCTGCCGCTCAAGCTCCAGGGAGGAGATGCCCTCCAGTTTAAGGGCCTGATTGAAAAGCAGCAGGCGGTCGTAGACCTGGTAGAAGGTCGCCTTGGTGATCAGGCTGATGTCGATGGAGGCCACCAACTCCTCGAAGAGCACGTTCACCAGTGACTCGATCCGGAAGGTCAGCCCAAGGGCGTCGAACTTGAGTTCGTGATAGCTGCCGTACATGGAGGGGATGTCCACGGTGAAATGCCGCTTCTTGTAGATATCCTCCTTGATTTCGAACTCCTGCTCCGAGAGGATCAGGGCCTTCAGCTTCTCCAGAAAGTTGAGCAGCAGGGCCAGCTTGCGCTTGCCGGCGGGCTCGGCCAGGGCCGTTTTAAGCTCGCTGAGGTCCGGGAACCCCTCGGTCCGCAGCTGGTCCAGGTAGTGATCGATCTCGCGGAAATCCAGCCGGTATTTCTGGTGCAGCAGCTTGTAGAAAATCGCGGCCAGACCGACCCGCTCGACATCCCGGGACAGCGCCCCGTCCACTTCGGCGAGCAGCCGCTGCAGGTCCTCCTCGGAGAGGGCCAGCAGTCCTGCGGGCAGTTCCACCGCCTGGCCCTTGAGATGCTGGACCACCCGGTGCATGCCGTCCACCCAGGGCCCCTGGGGGGCGATCTGCTCGAAGATGCTGGGCGGCAGATAGGCCTCCAAGGCGCTTTTATCAAGGGTTTCCCAAAACTTGAGGGTTGCCTCCATGAAACCGATGATGCGGTTGCTGCTCTCCACATGGCTTTGCTTGCGCAAAAAATGCACCAGCACATCCCGCCGGCCCGTGAGCTCGTCCAGCCGCGTGGAAATATCGCGCAGCCGGCCCTCGGCTCCGATATCGTTGAAGTAGGCCGGAAAAAGGCGCGCCAGCTGTTTGGCCAGATTGTAGACCGGTCCAATGCCGCTGTTGAGAAAACGGGTGATCTCGCGGGGAAAGAGGTCGGTATCCTTGATGAAGACCCCCCCCAGGGAGAGATGGATGATCAGCGCCGACAGCAGCCGGGTGGACCACTTGGGGTGGAGTTCGATCAGTTCCAGCCAGGTACGAATATTCTGCAGATGGGCGCTGTTGGCCTTGATCTGCCAGTCGTTACCGACCCCGGCGATCCCCGGGGTCTGAAACCCGAGATCGATCAGGGCATCGATAAAGACGTTGACCAGGTCGCTTTCCTCGGTCTTGGAAATCCCCTTGCCCATGTTGAGCACGCAGTTGAGGGCGGTACCGGGAAATTTGCTGGTGCGGGTTTTCAGGATCGTAAAGGTTTTTTGAATCAGGATGCTGAGATTGCGGTAGCGTTCGTGGGCGATGAGCCATGAAATGGTGCGGTTGATTTCGCGCAAGGTCTCCTCGTGGATCATGGCGAGACCCGACATGTTCATGATATGAAACAAAAACAAAAGTTTACAGTGGCTGCAGCGACCATCCGGGGCGCCGGCCCCCAGCAACTTCTGGGGGACTTCACGGTAGACTTTGACAAAGGTTTCATAGGCCGGCAGGTTCAGCAGGCGATCGAGGACCGTGCCGGATTCGGCTGCGGGGTCGGCGAGGATCTGGGCCAGCTCTTCTTCCAGTTCCTTCAGTCGGTTGTGCGAAATCTCGCTGAAAATATCGGCCAGAATGGCGTGGTCCTTGATCTCGTCGGTTTCGTTGGCAAACCACTGCTGGGGGTCGTCCGCCTTGAGGAAATAGGAGAAGGTGTAGCGGTAGTAGTGGGCCAGGAGCCGGTTCAGGTCGCCGCAGTCCGCCTCCGGGGCGCCGTCTGCGGCGCGAAAGGCCCGCGCGATTTTGGGCAGCTGGTAATAGCTCATGGCGACCAGGGCGAAGTCCTCCTCGGGCAGCGCCGTCAGTCGCCGGCAGGCATCCGAGATGACCGGCAGGAATTTCCCGAGCCCGGCCCCGGCGTCGGTGACGATCTTGTGAAGAAAGAGCAGCAGGTTGTCGACCGCGTCGGTTTTGACTTCCCGATCGCGGCTGGCGCGAACCGCTTCCAGGAAAATCTCGACGTACAGCCGGGCGGCCGCTTCCCCCTGGTCATGGCGGTTTATCAGGTGAAAATAGTCCAGCGTGTAGACCCGGGCCTCGCTGACGATGAACTGCCAGTTCTTGTAAGGGTGGGAGAGTTCCTTCAAGAAGGTGTTGACCCCGTCCATCAGGCCGAAGTATTTGGACATGACGGCTTGCAGCGGAGCGTAACGCGGGTCGATCTCGACCTCCACGTGATAGCTGGCCAGGTTGACTTCCAGGGCTTGGGATTGAATTTTCATGAGCCTGTCTTTTTCAGGTGGCGGATATTTCAGCGGGCGGCGAGGCCCCGTGATGGGGGGTCTTTCAGCGCGACAGCGCCATCATCCGGTAGACCACCATCCCGGCCAACCAGGCGATGTCCTCGGGCGACAACCGCCCTTGGATCCCCGGGTTGAAGAGGATATTGGCCTCGGCCCCGAACTCCTCGTCCCCTTCCCAGAGAATGAACTGAACGGCCACCCGGGGAAAGACCCGCAGCTCAAAGCCCGCGTCCCCGGCCCCTATGGCCTGCCCCCCCAGGGCCGCCGCGGCCTTGCGAAAGGCCACGGCATTGGCGCCGAAAACTTTCTTGAGGGGCTCGATCGCCCGTTTGACGAAGGCGCTGAAATAAAAGGAGGCCCCCGGAATCTCGCGGTAGGCCACCCAGTCCTGGGAGGGCAGACCGGCTTC
Organism: Desulfobacteraceae bacterium; assembly: GCA_022340425.1. Lineage (NCBI taxonomy): Bacteria > Pseudomonadati > Thermodesulfobacteriota > Desulfobacteria > Desulfobacterales > Desulfobacteraceae > Desulfobacteraceae bacterium. Next base: position 15,044 of record JAJDNY010000158.1, read on the forward strand.
GGCACCCAGGAGGTAGTGCAGAATCAACACCTGTTCCTGGAGCGGCACTTCGGCCGCCGGGTCCGCTGCGTCAGTGAAGTGAAAGGACGGGTAGTCCACCCGGTAGCGCCGGGTGAGAAAAGGGACCGCAAGCCCGTCATCGGCTTCCGCAAAGCCCGACCGCCGGCTGATGGCCGCCAGGGATTCACGCGCCAGGGCTTCGGCCGCAAGGTCCCGCGCCTGCTGATAGTCGTCGATACGTGCCATGTTCTCTCCCCATGGGCTGAGGCGCGGGCGGTTTCAAAACCGGGCCCGACGCACTGCGGAGGCTTTTTTGAGGGCCGCCGAAATTGAAAAAGCCCCGCCCGCAAACGGGAGAGGCTTTTGGAGGGTCTCCGGCCGGGGTTACACTTCGAGCCAGGAGTCGGAGAAGAGGGTTTCCCCGAGAATGACCTTGCAGGACTTGACGTAGTTGCGGATTTCCTCGGACACGCTGTTGAGATCCGGGGCATTGCCGTCCATGGTGGCCTGGATGGCTTCGAAAATATCCGGCCGCTTGCCGTGGGCCAGGGCCATGGTGATGTCGTCCTTGCAATCGGCGATAAAGGACTGCATGCCGTGGATATTGAGCATGACCGTAAAGGTGACGTTCATCACGTGCCGCAGATGATCCGGAATGCCGCTGGAGATGTTGGAGACCCCGCAGGTGCTCATGGCCCCGGGCATGATCTCCTGCAGCATGTCCATGAAGTTCATCAGGCTGATGGCCTGGGGCTGCTGGATGTTGACGGGGGTCACGAGGCCGTCCACCCACATCTGATCGTTGGGGATGCCGGCCTCGTTGGCGACCGTCATCAGTTCCACCAGCAGGGCGGCGCGCTCGTTTTCGTCCCGCGGCAGGCCTTCGGGGCCCCACATCAGGGCGCAGAAATCGGCGTTGTACTTCGCCGCTATGGGCACCATGCGCTCGTAGCGCGCCTGCCGGACCATGATGGAGTTGATCATCTTGGGCATCTTGCACTTGGGCAGGGCGGCCTCGATGGCGTCGATGTTGGACGTGTCGAGCACCAGGGGAACATCGTCGACCACCTCCTGGACCACTTCCACGACCCACGGCATCAACTCATGACCGTCTTTCTTGGCCGGACCGAGGTTGATGTCGATCATATCAACACCCTTGGATTTCTGGAAAAGGGCTTCCTCCTGGATGGGCTTGGGGTCGCGCTCCTTGAAGGCCTTGCCGATTTTGGTCCCGATAACGTTCAAGCTCTCGCCGATGACCCAGAACTCGCCGACATCCTTTTTGGGCCGCAGTACTTCGATCAGTTTATCCGCCATACAAATTTCCTCCTACCTCGTTGTAGAGTTATACCGCTTGACAGCGCACTGAAAAACCGCTTGGCGTGCAGTGCTGTCCGACCTTGCGGGGCCTTGCGGCCCCGCAGACGACGGGCATCAAACCTTCTGCTTCAGAAACGCCGACAGATGGGCCGCTTCCCGCGGGCCGACGGTGATCGTCCAGCCGGGCAGCTCTTCCTCGACGTCACCGGCAATCGCCGCGGCATAGCCCGGGATGATCAGTTCGGTGTGCTTGACCTTGTCCATGATGCCGCATTTTTTGACGAACATGCCGACTTCGTCTCCGTTGAACTTGCCGGCCGCCCAGGCGGTCATGACCGAAAGCCCCTCGGAGTCCTTGATCAACAGCCAAGCCGGGACCTTGCTGGCTTCCACTTCGCCGGAAACGATAAAATAGGTCAGGGCGAAGTTGGTGGTCACCAACACGGGCGAATTTTCATCGGGGTTGTTGATGGGGTAGATGTCTTCGGTGACCGTCATGGGGCGCTGGGGGTCGGTGAAGATGTTGAGCCGCTCCAGCAGCAGCGGGAAGAGGTTTTCACCGGTGAAATCCGAGAGGATCACGATGCTGCCGTACTTGGCGATGAACATGCTGGCGATCAGGGTTTCCATGTCCAGGTTGCCGGCCATTTCGCAGGGGAAGGCGATCGTCGGGAAGCCCACGGCACGGTTGCCGTTTTTAAGCGCCGCGCGCCGGATGGCCACCTGGTCTTCCAGGGCGGCCTTGATTTCACGTGACCCGGGGTCCAGCACGATGGTCTTGATGCCCATCCCCACGAGCTTCTCGGTGAGCGGCGGCAGGCCCTCCACCGAATCGGCCTTTACCGCCAGGGGCAGACCGTTTTCCTTGGCCAGCGCACTGTAGGCATCGATATTGGCGGCGGTGGCGGCATACATCAGCGGCTGTTTGAAGCCGGCGGCCTCGATGCCAGCCTTCATGACCTCGACGTCGTCGGTCATCAGCACCAGGTTGAACTCGGAGGTCTCGGCAATCGTCTTGGCGGCCGCACCGAAGGCCGCTTTGTCGCCGTTGACGTCCTTGAGGGCGACCAGCTCCGGCCGCAGGTTGAGCCCCACCCGCTCGTACTGCAGCGCGTTCCACGCCTTGAGCTTGGTCTTCAGGGCGTCGGCGACGATATCCGAGGGCACCAGGGCCCCCAGGGCGGTGGGGTTGAAAAATGTTTTTTCGTGGCGGTACATGACGGTTTCGCCGCCCACCTGAAACTTCCGGACCCCCTTGCCGATGGCGACCGGCAGAATCGGCGGGGCCGAGGCCTCCGCCAGCTTCTCACGGGCCTCGTCGGATACGTAGGGGCAATCGTCCAGGCTGGCCTTGCCCGATGCCAGGTTCATGGCGAAGGCAAGGCAGGTGGGCACCCCGCACTCCTTGCAGTTGGTTTTGGGCAGAAGTTTGAAAATCTGAATACCGGTTAATGCCATATTGGGTTCTCCTTTTAGGATTTAAATTGCGCACCGCGTTTCAGGTTTGCCCGCCTCCCCCCGGATTGTAGGGCGGGCGCACGCGCCCGCCCTGTTCCAACCGGTCGGACAGATTAACCGACAATGGGCTCCATGGTGAGGGCCGGATGGCCTTTTTCCTGGAGGAAGGACATGATCTCCTCCTCCGTGGTGCCCACGGTCTCGTCGGCGATCATGTCGTAGAGGTTCTCACAGCCCATCTCCTTGCCGCGGGCGATGATGCGGTCCTTGATCTCCTCCTTGAGCATCTTGGGCATCCAGACCATGCGCAGCAGCCCGCCGTCGCCGACGATGAACTTGCGCTGGGTGATGTTGTACTTGGAGTGCCCCACAAACCCCGGCGATGAAGCCCCGCCGCCCATGACGCCGGCCAGGGTGGTGAACTTCATGCCGCAGGGGGTCTCGCCGGCGTACTCGCGGTTGACCGTCATGACCCCGTTACAGCCCGGCAGCAGCGCCGCGATGCACTCGCAGCAGCCGCAGGTGGTCATGGGGTCGACCACCATCGAGTAGAAGTTGTAGTGGGTGATGGCGCCGCGGGAGGCCTTGGTAACGAACTCGTTGACCCCTTTCCACTGACCCAGCTTGGGATCCAGGCATTCGCCCTTTTCGATGGGCTGGTTGGGACCGGTGGGGTTGATCTCATAAGAGGCCTTGCAGTCCATCCAGTTGTAGGCGCCGCAGAGGCCGGTGCGCTCGGGGCTGACGGTACAGACGTGGGTGGGTGCGAAGGACTGGCACAGGGTGCAGGAGTAGAAGGTCTCCTCGCTTTCGTCGGTCATGGTGTCAACTCGCGCGTCGCGCATCTTATACTCCGCGCGGGCCCTGGCGGTCAGCTTGTCCACATCCTCCTTCTTGGTGTAGAGGGTGACCTGGACCTTGTCGATGATCTTGGTGAAATCCTGGTGGAACTTGGCATGCAGGACGACGCCGATGTCTTTGAAGGTAAAGCCCTTCTCCACCGCCGCCTTGCTCACCCGGATCCAGGCGATATCGCGCTGGCCGATGTGCATCACGTACTGGATGTAGTTCACCAGGTGGTGGATCTGGCGCTCGATGATGGGCTCGAAGTCCGCCTGGAATTCGCGGCCGGCCACCTGCACGTAGATCCCCAGGGGCAAGACATCGCCCTGTTTGAGGTCGGGGATGTCGGGGCCGATCACGGTGACCTTGCCGTCCTCGATCTCGTTCATTTCGGCCATCTTGACCAGTTCGGTGCACTGGGTCTTACCGCCGCCCATCTGGCAGAAGAGATCCGCCCCGCGCACCCGCTCGCCCTCGAAGGCCGGGCCGAAGGCGCACGGGATGTCGATCTTGGTCACCTGGACCTTGAGGCCGCGCACTTCGATGGAGCGCTGGGCCATCTCCTCGTGCTTGACGTTGGCCACGACGTGCTCGTAGGTGCAGATACCGGTGGGCAGAATTTCGGGGATGTCGGTGTCGGCCAGGGTCGGAAAACCCCAGTTGACGCAGCCGGCGGCCGCCGCGGCCCACTCGGCGTTGACGTCGCCCAGGGCGTTGACGAAGGCGAAGATGCGGTTTTTGTTGTAGAGCAGGATCTTGCGGTAATCGCCGGGCTGCACCCCGCCGAAGGCCATGGCCGCGCGGTTGGCGAAGCCGAGGGCGAAGATCGCCGAGGAGATGTCCGGCCCGAAGGGCACGATGCGGGTGTTCCAGCCGATCTGGACCCCGGCCTCGAGCAGCTGCTGGCTGACGGTGGTCCCGTTCTGGTTGGCGGCGCAGAAAATGTAGAGGGATTTCTGCTGGTATTCCTCCACGATCAGCTTGGCAGTTTCGGGATCCGGGGCCGCGCCGACGATGGCGGCGAAACCCGGGGCCGAACCATCGACGAATTCCACCCCGCGCTTGCGGAAAACGGTGTCGTCGGCGGCGCCCAGCCAGATCTTGCCGGCCTCCTCGTCGATCTCCTCGGAGTGCAGGTAGAAATCCGGGTCCTCCAGGTAGCGGATCGCCTCCTGGATTTCAAAGGCGAACAGGGCGGCCATGCCGGCGTCCAGCAGGGGCCCGAGGTACGGCAGGTGGTGCTTGCCCTTGAGGTGCGGCGGCAGGAGCTTGCGGGCGATCTCCAGCGGCTTTTGCATGTCCTCGAGGGTTTCCACCTTGTGGCCGGTCAGAGAGTAGATGACCGGCAGGAAGTAGGCGGTGTTGGGGAAGCCGACCTTGGTGGCGGCCTCGTGTTTTTCCAATGTGGTCTTGAGTAGACCTTCGACCTTGGAGACGATGTTGTAGCCACCCTGGATGGCCGCAAATGCTACGAGTTTAGACATACCTTCCTCCTTCGTTGAGGATTTAAAATGAATTTATGTTAAGCCACATCCAATTTCTGGCGGTCGGCCATGTCCATCAGGACCCGTTCGCGGGCCTTGTCGATGCCCAGCGCCTTGCGCTTCTTGTCGATGTGGGCGATCATTTTGCGCGCATGCAGGATCGGGTCGACTTCCAGGTCCCACATGCCGCCGTACATCTTCTCGAATTCCTCGAAGAGATACTTCTGGAACTTGGGCGCCCCGGTCACCGGCAGGGTCACGCCGAAGACCGTGTAGACGCCGGAGGCGACGAAATAGTGCCCGATGCTGATGGCCTTCTCGCTCATCCACTCGGGGGCGCTGCCGGCCGCCGGCAGGTCACTGATGTCGTTGCCCAGCCCGCCAGCCTTGACCACCTCGGCGGCCGCCAGCAGGATGCGGCTGTTGTCCACACAGGAGCCCATGTGCAGGACCGGCGGGATGCCGACGGTCTCACAGACCTCCGCCAGCCCGGGGCCGCAGAAGACGCCGGCGGTTTCCGGGGTCAGCAGCCCTTCCATGGCGCAGGCGATGCCGTTGCAGCCGGTGGTCAGGACGATGACGTCGTTTTTGATGAGCTCCTTGACCACCTCGATGTGGCCCTCGTTGTGGCGGGTGCGGGCGTTGTTGCAACCGACGACGCCGGCAATGCCCCGGATGCGGCCGTTGATGATGTTGTCGTTGAGGGTGAAGTAGGAGCCGCGGAAGGTGCCGCCCAGGTGATACTGGATCGATTCGACGCCAAAGCCGGCGATCTGGGTGGCCTTGTGTTTGGGGATCATCACGTCGGCGCCGCGGTTTTGGAAGTTGTCGATGGCGATCTTGATGATCTTTTTGGCGTCCTCCATGGCGTAGTGCTCATCGAATTCGATGTGCATCACGTTGTCCTGCTCCATGCGGGCGATGGGATGCGTGGTGATCACCTTGGTGTGGAAGCACTTGGCCACGTTGGCGATGTTCTGGAAGATGCACTGGATGTCCACCACCATGGCATCCACCGCGCCGGTGATGATGGCCAGTTCCTGCTGCAGAAAGGTGCCGCAGAGCGGCACGCCGTGGCGCTGCAACACCTCGTTGGCGGTACAGCAGATCCCGCTCAACTGGAGCCCCTTGGCGCCCTTGGACTTGGCGTAGTCTTGAATTTCCTGGGTCTGGGCGGCGGCCACGATCATCTCCGAGAGCACCGGCTCGTGCCCATGGATGACGAGGTTGACGTGGTCCTCTTTCAGCACGCCCAGGTTGGCCTCGGACTGCAGGGGGTAGGGGGTGCCGAAGAGCACGTCCTGGAGGTCGGTGGCCAGCATCGAGCCGCCCCAACCGTCGGCGATGGCGGCCCGGGTGCCCTGCTTCATCAGGTTTTTGTAGTCCTGGTCAACCCCGATGTGGGTGCGGTGCATGATCTCGACGATCTCGCGGTCGATGTTGCGGGGCAGCACGCCGAACTTCTTCCACTTTTCATAGAGCGCCTCGGGGGCGCGTTTGAGGTAGTGCAGCTCGCCCTCGGGCTTGCCCCACTCGCCCATGGCGACATCGGCGACCTCCTTCGCTATTTCGTCGGTGTCGCGGTCAAGCTCCTGGCCGTCCACGGTCACCTTGGTGGCCACCCCCAGCCAGGGGGCGATTTCCAGCAGCTTGTTGGTGTCCTTGATGTGGTAGTCTTCGGTCTCCTTGTAGGCGGCGGACTTGAAGACCTCGGCCACGCAGCGGCCGTGATCGGAGTGGGCCGCGGCCCCGCCGGCGATCATACGGATGAAATTGCGCGCGGCGATGGTGTTGGGGGTGGCCCCGCAGAGCCCCTTGCGGTCGTCGCTGTTCTCGTCATAGTCCTTGGGCAGCGGCAGGCGGCAGGGTCCCATGCCGCAGTTCTTGCAGCAAATCCCCTGGGTGCCGATATTGCAGGGCTTCATGGCCGCGGCGCGGTCAAATACCGTGTCGATGCCCAGCGCCTGGGCCCGTCGAATCATCTCCTGGGAGGCGGTGTCGATGGTGGCGCCCACGGGGTCCGCAAGCTTGTCCTTTTTGGCGGTTTTGAGTTCCTTAGCGGCTTTTACTACTTCTTCTGCCATTTTTCGGTTCCTCCTCAACGTTGAATGAACTGCGGTACTTCGAAAACGACATGTTCAAATGGCGTCAGGCTGCCTTCAGGAAGCGTGGCGTCGGTGAATCCACTGCAGTTTGTCGACGACCTTGTCGATGCTGGGCTTCTGGACTTCGGCGGGGGTCTTCTTGACCTCGCCGGCGGCCTTGGCCGCACCGTGGGCACCGCTTTGGGCCATCCGGGCCTCGCGTTCTTTGGCCCGCTTGGCGCGGATCTCGTCCATTTCGGCCTCGATCTTGGCCTTCTCGGCCGCGGCGGCCTGGGCTTCGGCATCCGCCTTGGCCTTGGCTTCGGCCTCGGCTTTGGCCTTGGCATCCGCTTCGGCCTTGGCCTTGGCCTCGGCTTCGGCTTTGGCCTTGGCTTCCGCATCGGCCTTGGCCTGGGCTTCCGCCGCCGCTTTGGCCTTGGCTTCGGCCTCCGGATCGACCGCGGGTGCCTCCTTTACCGGGGCGGGCTTGGCTTCAGCCGCCGGTGCCGGGGCGGCCTTGGCTGCCGGTGCGGGTTTGGCGGCCGGAGCGGCCGGTGCGGCCTTGGCGGCGGCAGCCGGAGCGGCTTTGGCAGCCGGCGCGCCTTTCTTCTTTTCTTCCGTGATGGTCAGGTCCGGCTCCGGGGCGAGCGCGGCCAGGTCGATATCGACATCATCCAGCCGTTTGGCGACGGGGGCGACCTCAGCGGCGGCGCCGCCGGCCAGGGCCAGATCGATGAAGGAGCGCACCATTCGAGCGGATTCGGGGTGACGCATGATAAGCACATCCGAGCCGGCCAGGAGGTAAGTCACGGCCCCAACGGCCTCCATCATGATGGCCCGTCTTTCAGGGTCCCCCAGGATCGGCGCCTCATCCACGGGCTGTTTGGCCTCCTTGCACTTCCAGACCTCGTTGCCCAGGTTGTTGATGATCGGAAACTGCAGTTTGTCGTCCCCCTGGTTCATGGCCGCCATGCGCAGGCGCTCCATCACCGAGTAGCTGTACTCCATGCCGTAGCCCAGCCCGCCGGTGGTGGGGTCAATAATCACGCGGTTCATCGGGACACCGAGGTTTTCGAGCAGGATGTTGACCTGTTTGGCGAGGTTGACGTCGATCGGGGAGGAGGAGATGATGACGTGGCCGTAGCCCATGGCGGCAGCCCCGATGCCCTTGTGGTTGGCATCTTCCACAGGCCCGATCACCAGGGTGTGATCCTGGCATTCCTCGGCCACTTTCTTGAATACCGCCTCGTCCTTCTTGACGTTGGCGGTGCCCCAGGCGATCAGCGGAACGTTGATCGCGTCGGCGACTTTCTTGACGGTTTGGGCGGCGGCCTCGGGACTGGCGTCGTTGCCGTTGGGGTCGGTGCTTTTCAACTGCAGCACGATCAGGTCGGCGCCGTAGGATTCGATGCATTTCTTGGCCCATGCCACCGGATCTGAAACGACATCCTCGAAGGGTTTGAGCGCGGCTGCGGGCCAATCATCGGGTTTGATGTCCCAGACTTCCATCGCGATTTTGGGCTTGCAGGGCATCTTCCCCTCGAACTGGTAGAAGGGGTAGCATGTTTCCCCACCGACAGTGACCGCCTTGTTGCCACTGCCCAAGGTGATTTCCTTTATGCTCCCGGCATAAGATTCTTTGTAAAATTCGAAGCCCAATGTTACCTCCTTGTGGAAAAAGTTTGTCAGTAAGATCCGTTACCCAACTCCCACACTTGCGGCCGACCGGAAGTCATCCGGGACCTGGACTACTGTCTCGATCCGCCTCCTTTCCAAATTTGGATGTGATTCTGGATACCCCTATCTTTACACCTGCAAGCCTCGGCCCAGAGGTGCAGCTCTTGCTACAAACCCGAGGGGCACTGGCACCCCGCCAGGCTCAGGTTGAAATGACTTACATTGCGACCCCATCCGGACGCTACAATTTACCGAATATTTTGACTTATATTACGGGTATTGGTTTGTCAAGAGAGGAGTGCCCCGAAGGCTCTTTTTTTGAGAAATAACCAATAACCAGTGGCTGCCCGGGGCCCACGGCCCAGGGTCGAGCGGCCGATCCACTTGCGCAGTGGGCCCCAGGGCCGCCCTCAGGGTGCCACGTGGCGGCGCGCCGCCATCCGCTCCTTGACCTTGGGAAACAGATCGATGTCGGTGTGGGGCAGGAAAAGCGCCGCCACGTAGTGATCCATATAGGAGGTGGTCTCCGACAGCTCGAAGTTGGTCATCATCCGGGTGACTGCCGTCACGTCCCGCCGGATGCGGTTGGTAAGCGAGCTCATGCGGGCCCCCAGAAGCGAGCTGTTGCCCACGAAGATCACCTTGTCCAGGTCGATTTCGGGTAAGAGCCCGATGGTCATGGCCTTTTCGAGATCCACGTAGCTGCCGAAGCCGCCGGCCAGAATGATCCGCTCCAGATTTTCGATGCCCAGCCCGACCTCGTCCAGAAGGGTCATGCAGCCGCTGTACATGGCGCCCTTTGCGCGGATCAGGTTGTCGATGTCGATTTCGGTGAGCACGACATCACGGCCGATCTGGGTAACGTCGGCACGGGCGAGCACATACTCCCAGATGCCGTCGGTTTCGCGCACGCGGTCGGTGGGCAGATCACGGTTGAACTTGCCCAGGTTGTCGATCACGCCGGCCTCGAAGAGCGCGGCGACGATGTTGATCAGGCCGGAGCCGCAGATGCCCCGCACCCCGACGTTGCCGACGGTGATGTTCATCGGCTCCAGGGTCAGCGGGTCCAGCGAGAAGTCCTCGATGGCGCCCTTTTCGGCGCGCATCCCGAATTTGATCCCCCCGCCCTCGAAGGCCGGGCCCGCCGAGCAGGCGGCGCAGGCCATCCAGTCCTTGTTGCCGATGACGATCTCGGCGTTGGTGCCGATGTCCATGAAAAGCGTCAGTTCCTCGCGCAGGTACATGCCCGAGCCCATCACCCCGGCCACGATATCCCCGCCGACGTAGCTGGAGATCTGCGGGTAGAAAAGCGCCATGGCGTGGTCGCCGAGGGCCAGCCCCAGGTCCACCGCACGGATCGGGGGGTAGAGGGTGGAGGCCGGCACATACGGCGAACGCCGCAGGTAGCGCGGGCTGATGCCGCAGAAAAGCTGAGTCATGGTGGTGTTGCCGGCCAGGGTGATGTGGGTGATGTTGTCACGGTCGATGGCGGCCTTGCGCACGATCCGGTCGATGATCTGGTTGGTGGTTTTCAGAACGGCCGCTTGGAGCTTGTCCATGCCGTTTTTTTCGAAAAAAACGATCCGGCTGATGACATCCTCGCCGTAGCTGATCTGGCCGTTGAAGTCCCCGTGCTGGGCCAGCACCTCGCCTGTGTCGAGGTCCAGCAGCTGGCCGAAGATGGTGGTGGTGCCGATGTCCACCGCCACGGCATAGGAGTGGCCGGTGGTGTCGCCGGCCTGGATGTTGATAATCCGGTTTTTGCCGTCGGGACGCACCGGCCGGGCGATTGTCGCGGTGACGCGGAAGTTGTCGGCCCGCAGGACATCGGGGATCTTGCGCAGCACCGGCAGGTCCACCTCCAGGCGGTGATCGCCGAAATGGACGTGCAGAAAGCTGATCAGACGGGTGACGTCCGGCAGGTTGTCCTGGGCGGTGGGCTCGGGCAACTCCAGAAAGCGCTTTTCAACCGGCGGCACAAAGAGCCCCTGCTCCTTGAGGTCGTTGAAGTTCATCTGCCGGATGCGCGCGGTGCGCCGCTCGGCCACAGTCCGGTTGAGCACGCTGGCGTCGACGGCCGATTCGATCGGAATGCGTACGACGGCATCGCTGAGAACCCGGGTCTGACAGGCCAGGCGGACGCCGGCGGCGATGTCCGCTTGGCTGAGCTTCTCGCTGATCCCCCCTTCGACCTCGCCGCTTTCGATGACAACGCGGCATTTGCCGCAGACCCCCTCCCCGCCGCAGGAGGCGTTGATATGCACCCCGGCCGCCATCGCGGCCCGGATCAGCGGCTCCCCCGCGTTCAGGGTGGCCTTGAGGTTGTGGGGCAGGAATGTGACGCTAAAGCTGCTCATTTCAGCTCCTAAGGTGTTTGAGAAAGATGGTGAAGGAACGGCGGCCCCGGAGGGTGCGCGGGTGGCCGTCGGCATTCGCCTTCAGCCGCCGGCCTTGCCCGCGCTGAGCGGGGCGTCGAACCTGCAGCTGAGGGCCAGCATGTCGCCGTCGAAAACCGTTTTGACCTTGTAGGGCAGATAGCTGAACAGCCGGATCATCCCCTGGTTCTGAGGTGAGGTGTAGGCCACCAGCCCGGAGATGCCGTTTTCGCGCGCCGCCTCTGCCAGCTTGCGGATCAGAACCCGCCCCAGCCCCTTGCCCTGGTACTCGCGGCTGACCGAAAAGGCCACCTCGGCCAGGTTGGCGGCCGGGTCCAGCAGGTACTCCCCCACGGCGACGACCTTGCCGAAGCCAAATTCCCCCACCAGGGCCAGGATGGTCAGGTCGTTGACGTAGTCGATGGCGTACATTGTCTCCACGTCGCCCCGCAGGAAGCTGGTTTTCTCATGAAAGAAGCGCGAGATGATATCGGCCTTGTCGAGATTGTAGAAATGCTCCTGGATCCGGCGCTCGTCCACCGGTTTGGACGGCCGGATGGTGATCTCTTCGCCGTCGACCTCGATGATTTCCTCCAGCTTGACGGGGTAAACGCCGTGGACCGACTCCTTCAGGGTGCGCTCGGCCCCCAGCAGCCCCATCTCTTTGGCCCGGCTGAGAAGCTCCTCGCGAAAATCGGGATGCGCGATGCTGATCATTGCCATGGCACGCTCCTGCAAGCTCTTGCCGAAGAGGTTGACCGCCCCGTATTCGGTCACCACGTAATGCACGTCGCCGCGCGGAACCACCACCGCGGTGTCGCCCAGGATCGGCACGATCCGGCTTTTGGTCCCCTGCTCGGCGGTGGCGGGCAGCATCAGGATGGCCTTGCCGCCTTCGGACTGCGCCGCCCCGCGCATGAAGTCCACCATTCCGGTGACCCCCGAAAAGTGGTTGTGGGGCAAGGCGTCGGCGGCCACCTGGCCGGTGAGGTCCATGGCCATGGCGACATTCATGGAAACCATTTTGTTGTGCCGGGAAATGATGCTGGGGTCGTTGACGTAGTCGGAGGGATAGAACTCGATGGAGGGGTTGTCATCCAGAAATTCATACAGGTTCTGGGTGCCGATGGCGCTGCTGGCCACCAGCTTGCCCTCGTTGAAGCCCTTCTTGCGGTTGGTGACGACCCCTTCGGAGACCAGCCGCATCAGCCCGTCGGTGATGTACTGGGTATGGACCCCCAGATCGTTTTTGTTCGAAAGAGCCAGCAGGGTGGCCTGGGGGGTGGCCCCCAGGCTGATTTCAATGGTGGAGCCGTCCTCGATCAGGCGGGCGATCAGCCGCCCGATGGTGTTGGCCGATTCCATGTCGGGCATGCGCCCGACGGTCAGAACGTCCTCTTCGTGCTCCACGATGACGTCGACGTCGTTGACGTGAATGAAGCTGCGCCCCAGGATGCGGGGCATGCGGCTGTTGACCTGGGCGATCACCAGATCGGCCGAGAGGGCCGCGGCCAGGGTGATGTCCACCGAAACCCCCAGACTCATCCAGCCGAAATCGTCCGGTGCGCTGACCTGGATCAGCGCCACGTGGATGGGCAGCCGGCGGCTCTTGAAGAGCCGCGGGACCGCCGAGAGGTTGATGGGCGTAATGAAGCGCTTGTTCTGGGCGATATGCTTGGGGCTGCCTGAGCCCAGGTAAAAGGATCGGATATTGAGGTTCTGGCACTGGGTCTTGTCGGCGATCAAGGTCAGCGGGGTGGTCTCCAGCGTCAGCAGCCGAATGATTTCCAGATCGGTCAGGCGGCTGGAAACAGCCGAAAGCGCCCGCACCAGGCACTGCGGCTCGCCGCAGGAGGACCCGATAAAAACCCGTCTGCCGGGTCGGATCAGGCTGATCGCCTCGGTTGCCGAGCGCTTTTTCTCGACGTAACTGTCCGCCCAATAACCTGAAGTCGCCATTTCACTCCCTTGTGATGAAGGTGGTTCCGATTCTTGCAGCTCGCCGGCCGCCTGTGCGGCCCGGCCGGGGCCCCCGGGGCGCCCGCGGCCGCGGGCGCCTGCAACAGCCCGGCAGCAGCTTTATCAAGTTTCCCTTCGGCAAACAAGCCCTTTCGGCCAAAATTCCGCAAGTTAGCGACAGCGGCGCACCGCTCTGGCAAGGCGTGCGGTGCCCGTCGGCAGCCGCACCGGCCGGAAAAAGGGCTAAACCCTAAATGCAGTTCAATTGTTATTGTCAACTTCAACAGTTGACAATTCATCATGAGAAATTTAAAGAACGACAAATGAAATTTTCGCCCCGGTGAGTCAAACGTCGACCGGCCCCACTGGGGTAGCGCTAACCCAAGGATGGTCCCAATGGAATCGCTCAAACGGCTCTGCAACTGGATCGACACTCTCAACAGCTGGATCGGCCGCGGCGTTTCGTGGGTTACGGGGCTGGTGGTGGCGGTGGTTTTTATCGACGTGGTGATGCGCTACACCATTCAAATGAGCTTCGTTTTCACCCAGGAGCTGGAATGGCACCTCTTTGCCTTCATCTTTCTGATGGGCGCCGGCTACACCCTCCTCCAGGACGGGCATGTGCGGGTGGACATCATCTACCAGCAGCTGGGACCGCGCGCCCGGGCCTGGATCAACCTGATCGGGGTCATTTTTTTTCTCCTGCCGGGCTGCTACCTGATTTTTTCCACCTCCCTGAAATTCGTCTACAACTCCTGGAGCATCCTCGAAGGCTCCCCCGATCCCGGCGGCATCCCCTACCGCTTCATCATCAAGGCTGCCATCCCGGCCGGCTTTCTGCTGGTGGCCTTGCAGGGGGTTTCACTGGGCATCAAAAGCTGGTTCACCATCCGCGGCCTTGACCAGCCGCAAGAGCGGGAGGGGCGCTGATGGAATACCTGCCCGCCTGGATGTTTCTCGCCCTGACGATTCTCCTGATGGCCGGCTTCCCGGTCACCTTCACCCTGCTCGGCACCGCCCTTTTTTTCGGCCTGATCGGTTTCGGCTGGTCCTTTTTCAACCTGCTGCCGCTGCGGATCTGGGGCGTCATGACCAACGTCACCCTGCTGGCGGTGCCGCTTTTCGTTTTCATGGGGGTCATGCTGGAGCGCTCGGGGCTGGCCGAGGAGTTGCTGGACACCATGGGGCTGGTGTTCGGACGAATCCGCGGCGGGCTGGCAATATCGGTGATCGTGGTGGGCGCCCTGCTGGGCGCCTCAACCGGCATCGTGGGCGCCACCGTGGTCACCATGGGCCTGCTGGCGGTCCCAACCATGCTGAAACGCGGCTACCACAAGGAGCTCGCCACGGGCACCGTGTCGGCATCCGGCACCCTGGGGCAAATCATTCCCCCCAGCATCGTGCTGGTGCTGATCGGCGACATCGTCGGCGTGCCGGTCGGGGACCTGTTCATGGGTGCGGTGCTGCCCGGAATGGTCCTGGTGGGGTTGTACATCCTCTACGTCGTGCTGGCGGTCTGGATCCGGCCCGCCTGGGCGCCGAAAATTTCCAAGGCCGAAATGGCCGCTCTGACCCCGGCTGTGATGCTGCGCAAGGTCACCCGCGCCCTTTTTCCGCCGCTTTTTCTAATGGTGGCGGTCCTGGGGTCGATCTTTGCCGGGGTGGCCTCCCCCACCGAGGCGGCCGCGGTGGGTGCGGTGGGGGCCACCGCCCTGACTGTCGCCAACCGCAAGTTCAATCTCGCCATGCTCCAGGAGGTGATGGACGCCACCCTCAAGCTGACCTGCATGGTGTTTATCATCCTGGTGGGCGCGGCCGCTTTCGGCCTGGTGTTCCGCGGCATGGGCGGCGATCATCTGGTGCGCGGTTTCCTGGGGGGCATCGCCGAGAATCACGGCAAGTGGTTCGTCCTGGCCTTCGTCATGGGCCTGATCTTCGTGATCGGTTTTTTCCTGGATTTTATCGAAATCACCTTTATCCACGTGCCGGTTCTGGCCCCCATCATGATCGAGTTCGGCTTCGACCCGATCTGGTTCTGCATCCTGATCGCCGTCAACCTGCAGACCTCCTTCATGACGCCGCCGTTTGGCTTCTCCCTGTTCTATCTCAAGGCGGTCACCCCGCCGGAAATCTCAACCGGCAATATCTACCGGGGCATCATCCCGTTTGTCTTCTTTCAGCTGATAGGCCTGTTGATCGTGGTGTTTTTCCCGGATCTGGTGACGTGGCTGCCCAAGGTGGTCTTTGGCCTTTGACACTCGGAAAGGATCGGGGCCGGCCCCAACGGTAAGAAGCAGACATTCTCCATTTTTTGAATTTTATTCATTTTAAGAATTCTCTTTTAATTTCTCTTGATTTTATACCCATTCTCATTTAGCTTCCGGTTTTATGGACAAATGGGTTGGCGCACGTGAATTGGGGTTAACCGCAGACACGAAAGGGGAACGAGCCGGATGAAAAGACGCGAATTTTTGAAGAAGTCAGGTGCCGCGGCCGCCGCCGTCGCCGCCAGCAGCGTGGCGGCACCGATCGTAATGGCCGCGGAGAAAACCTACAACTGGAAGATGGTCACCACCTGGCCCCCCAACTTGCCGGTTCTGCAGACCGGGGCGGAAAGATTTGCCAAACGGGTGACGGAGATTTCCCAGGGCCGTATCAAAATAGAGGTTTTTGCGGCCGGTGAGCTGGTCCCGGCGCTGGGTGTATTCGACGCCGTTTCCGCCGGCACCGTCGAGGTGGGCAGCGGGGCCTCCTACTACTGGGCCGGCAAAACGCCTGCCGCCCAGTGGTTCTCGTCGGTGCCCTTCGGCCTCAACCCCCAGGGGAACAACACCTGGTTCTACAGCGCCGGCGGGCTCCAGTTGTGGGAGGAGACCTATGCGCCGTTCAACGTCATCCCCCGCCCCCAGGGCAATACCGGCGTTCAGATGGGCGGCTGGTTCCGCAGAAAGATGAACACCATCGAGGACTTCAAGGGTCTCAAGATGCGCATCCCCGGGCTGGGCGGCAAGGTCGTGGCCAAGGCCGGCACCACCGTCGTGCTGCTGCCGGGAGGCGAGATTTTCACCTCGCTGGAGCGCGGCGTCATCGACGCCACCGAGTGGGTCGGCCCCCTGCTGGACCTGCGCGCCGGGTTCTACAAGGCCGCCCCGTACTACTATTACCCCGGCTGGCACGAGCCCGGCACGACCCTCGAGGTGATTTTCAACAAGCAGGCCTACGAGTCCCTGCCCAAAGACCTCCAGGCATTGCTGGACGCGGTGGCCATGGAAACCAACCTCTGGAGCCTCTGCGAAGCCGAGGCCGGAAACGGCGCCGCCCTTGAAACCCTGATCCGCGACCACAAGGTCAACCTCCTGAGCTTTCCCGAGCCGTTGATGAACGACCTTCGCAAAATCGCCAAGGAGGTCCTGGAAGAGGAAGCCGACAAGGACGCCCAGTCTCGCAAGGTGCACGAGGCCTTCAAAAAATTCCAGGCCCAAATCGGCGTCTGGGGTTCGGTCTCCGAGTACGCCTACTACAACGTCATCGCCGACAAGTTCAGCACCTCCGCCTGATGGGCGCCGAGCCGGCACCACAAACCGTTTAAATCCGACTTACGCCCCCGCCCTCCCCGGCGGGGGCGCCTCTTTTGGGGGGCCGCAGGTCCCGCGGCCGCGCAGGCGTTGCCGGCAGCCGGCGGTCTTTTTCACCCTGAAAACCGATCCCGCCCCCGCCTCCCAAAGGCTGCCCCCAGCCCGCCTGCTACCCCGCCTCTCCTCTCCGGTTTCCCGTTAAGCTGGCGTGCGCTGCGGCCGATATGAAACGCATCGGCCGACATGACAACCGTCAGACCGCCCCGGCCGGGGGGAAAACTGGCAAAGCCCCAAAGCGCAGGCTTTGACCAGCCGTTTTGGGGCTTCACCCTTTTTTGGGCCGCCTGCTTCCGTTAGAGGTCGTCCCGCGGCGCCCGGCCATTTGCTGCGGCCTGAGAAAAGCGTTTGCTCAGGTATATTATTTTTTTGACAACCCGCCCCATTTTACTTAGTTTTTGAAAGTTTGTTACACAATTTTGATTCCCGAGGTCAATTCGTACCGTGCTACCGTCAGCCCACGCGTCTTTCTTGCCCCGGATGCTGGCAAGCGGGTTGAACCGGGGTTTAGGGTTTAAAGGAGACCATGATGAATGATTTTCTTCATTCGCTGCGCAACGCGATGGACAAAAGAAACGAGAAAAACCGACGGAATTACAATGGCAATCAGTACAACCCCGCAGACCGGCGTCGTCCCAAAGACCCCCGCTATGGCCACGGCCGCCAGTCCAACGAGAGCGGCCAGCTGACCCAGCTGGTGACCGAATTGCTGCCGGAAATCAAAAAATGTCTGGAAAACCTGGTCTCGAACCAGGACCGTCTGATCGATGCCAGCACCCAGCGGGCGGCGGTAGAGGCCCGCACGGCCGATGCGCTGGAGCAAATTGCCGGGAGCCTGAGCAAGCTGATCGACCTCCAGCAGGAAGACCCCCGAATCACCCCAGCGCTTGGGACCTTTCTCTCCCCGGCGCTGCTGCCCCTCACCCCCCGGTTGGCGTCTGCGGCGGGGCCCGACCGGGAAGCCGTCCTGGCCACCATTCGGGCCCTGCGGGAGAACGGTCTGAGTTTTTCGGCCATCGCCGCGCACCTCACCGAAAACAACATCCCGACCTTTTCCGGCAAAGGCCGGTGGTGCGGCCAAACCGTCCACAAGCTTCTCAAACAGCATACTTCATAGCGCCAGACCATCGCGGATCACTGGCACACGCGCCAGCCAAAAAAGATGAACCGGTAAAAAGTCAAAGGCCGTTTGGGAAGCCCCTGCCGGGGAGGTCCCAAACGGCCATTTTCAGGTCTGCCCGCCGGGGGTCAGGCGGAGGCGGCCTTGGCGCTCTTCTGGTATAAGGGGGAGA
>JAJDNY010000159.1 GCA_022340425.1 Desulfobacteraceae bacterium
CGTCTGGCCATCGCCGGGGTCCTGGCGATGGGGCCGCGGGTGATCGTTTTCGACGAACCCTTTTCGAACCTCGACTTTCCCGGCGTCAAACAGGTGCTGGGGCAGATCGTGACCCTGCACCGCAAGGGTCACACGGTTCTGGTGACCACCCACGACATCGAAAAAATCCTGCCCCACGCCGAACGGTTGATCGTCATGCAGGGGGGCCGCATCCGGCGGGACGGCTCGCCCCAGGCGCTTTTGACCGAAGTCGAACACTACGGGGTCCGGGCGCCCTGCGCGGTCAAATGGGGTCGGGAGGCCGTCTCATGGCTGAACTGACGGCAGTCGCCTATACCCGGGCTCAAAGCCGGCTGCACCGCCTGGACGCCCGGGTCAAGTTGGCGCTGATGGCCCTGGTGGGTCTGGCGACGGTTCACGCTGCGCCAGCCGAACTCGGCCTGCTGTCGGTGGCCCTTTTGGGGATCGCCCTGGGCACGGGTCTTCCCCTGGGCCGCGTGCTGCGGGAACTGCGCTGCCTGCTGGTGCTCCTGGCGCTGGTCTGGATCGTGCGGGGCCTGGCGACCCCAGGTGATGCCCTGATCGGCTGGGCCGGGATCAGCCTCTCGCGCCAGGGTGCCGTAGAGGGCGCCCTGGTCTGCTGGCGCCTGCTGCTCGCCGTCGCCGCCGGTGTCCTGTTCGTTTTCAGCACCCGTCCGGCGGCCATCAAGGCGGCCGCCCAGTGGCTGCTCAAACCCGTGCCGCTGGTGCCCGAAAAGCGGGTGGCGGTAATGCTCGGGCTGGTGGTCAGCTTCATTCCGGTCATCCTCAACCAGACCCGGGAAACCCTGGACGCCCAGCGCGCGCGCGGTATCGAAAACCGCCGCAACCCCGTCGTTCGCTTCATCCGCCTGGCCATCCCGCTGCTGCGGCGCATCTTTTCGGACGCCGACAAACTGGCCCTCGCCATGGAATCCCGCTGCTACAGCGAGGACCGCAGCGACCCGGCGCTGTCCGCCCGCCGGAGCGACTGGCTGGTTCTGGCCGCAGGCGTCAGCCTCTGGCTGCTGGTGATCCTGACCTGAACCGCCGCCCCCGCGGAGCACCATCCCCCGAAATCCCGCCGGTCCCCTCGCCCCCTTTTCCTGGCCCCAACCGCGTTTGACAGTCGCGGCCGACTATAGTAATGCCTGTGCCCGGTTCTCCCGGTTCAGACGCTGCCGGCGATGTCGGCTTTTGGGAATTGGGCCTTCGCCGGCGAGCACCGCTCAGGTTCGCCGCTGAGAGGCCCTATCAAGCGCCTGGCGGGCCCCGGGCCGGGCCGGTTGCTCGACTTGCACCCCCCCCGCCGGCCGGGGCCCGACAGCAGGAGCAAGCACGTTGAAGATCATCATCGTGGGTGCCGGCGAAGTCGGCTATCATATCGCCAGCCGGCTGGCGCTGGAAAACAAGGATGTGGTCGTTGTCGACAAGAACCCCGAGGCCCTGCGCCGGTTTACCGACAACGTGGACGTGCAGGTCGTCCAGGGGTCCGGCAGCAGCCCCCGCGTGCTGGAAGAGGCCGGTATCCATGAAGCCGAAATCCTGCTAGCCGTCACCGACAGCGACGAAACCAACCTCGTGGCCTGTCTGATGACCAACCTGCTTTCGCCCACCACCAAGAAGCTGGCCCGCATCCGGCAGGCGGACTTCGACAAGTTCCACGCCACCTTTCGCGAAAACGCCCCCCACATCGACACCGTCATCAACCCCGAGATCGAGGTGGTCAAGACCATCGACATGCTCCTCAGCGTGCCCGGCGCGGTGGAGGTGGGGGAGTTCGCCGACGGCCGGGTCAAGTTCGTCGGTATTCAGATCGACCCAGATTCCCGGGTGGCCGGCGTCAAACTGGTCAACCTGCGGGAAAAAACCGGCCCCATCCGCCCCCTGATCGCCGCCGTGGTGCGCGACGAGGAGCTGATCATCCCCCGGGGCAAGGACCGCCTCTTGGCGGGCGACATCGTCTACCTGATCTGCGAGGACAGCAAACTGATCGAGACCCTGGCGGTCTTCGACAAGCGCGCCGAGCCCCTGCGGCGGGCGATGATCATCGGCGGCGGCCGCATCGGCTTCCGACTTGCCAGACTGCTTCAAAAGCGCGGCGTGAGCACCAAGATCGTTGAAAAATCAACCGAGCACTGCACCCGGCTGGCCGAGGAACTGGACGGGGTGGTGGTGCTCTGCGGCGACGGATCGGATCAGAACCTGCTGGCCGAGGAAAACATCCAGGACATGGACGTCGTCCTGACCCTCACCAACGATGAGGAAACCAACATCCTGGCTTCGCTGCTGTCCAAGCGCCTGGGGGCCCGCAAGACCATCACCAAGGTCAGCAAGTTCAGTTATTTCGCGCTCATGCCGGCGATCGGGATCGAGCTTGTGGTCAGCCCGCGGCTCTCGGCCATCAACACGATCCTGCAGCACATCCGGCGCGGTAAAATCCTGTCGGCCATCGCCATCAAAGGCGAGCGCGCCGAGGTGATGGAAGCCGTGGCGTTGGAAACCTCCGACATCGTCGGCACGCCCCTCAAGGGGGTTCCCTTTCCCAACGGATCGCTGGTGATCGCCATCATCCGTGAGGAAAACGTCATCATTCCCTCCGGGGAAAGCGTCATCGCACCGGGGGACCGGATCATCATCTTCGCCGAACGAACCGCAATCCCCAAGATCGAGAAGATCCTGGCGGTCAAGCTGGAGTACTTTTAAGTGCGCTGGCGCCGCATCCTGCAGGTGGTGAGCATCCTGGTCCTCATTCTGGGTCTGACCATGGTGATCCCCCTGCTGTGGGGCCTCTACTTCGGCGACGGCGGCGTGAGGCCGATTTTGCAGGCCATGGCGCTGACCATCCTGGTCGGCGGCAGCCTCGCCCTGTTGCTGCGAGGGCCCAAAACCGAGTTCATCAGCCAGCGGGAGGGCATGGCCATCGTGGCCCTGGGCTGGAGCGCGGTGGGCTTCTTCGGCTGCCTGCCCTTCCATTTCAGCGGCGAGTTCGGGCCTTTCGTCAACGCCTTCTTCGAATCCATTTCCGGCTTCACCACGACGGGGTCCTCGATCCTGACCGACATCGAGGCCGTTTCCAAAAGCCTGCTTTTCTGGCGCAGCTTCATCCAGTGGCTCGGCGGCATGGGCATCATCGTGCTCTCACTAGCGATCCTGCCGATACTAGGTGTCGGCGGCATGCAGCTCTACAAGGCCGAGGTGCCCAGCCCGGTACCGGACAAACTCCAGCCCCGGATCCGGGAGACGGCGCGGATCCTCTGGAAGGTCTACCTGCTTTTCACGGTGGCCGAGGTGGTCCTGCTGATCCTGGGCGGCATGGGGATCTACGACGCCTGCAACCACGCCCTGACCACCATGCCCACGGGCGGCTTCTCCACCAAAAACGCCTCCATGGCGCACTTCGACAGCGTCTATCTCGATCTCGTGGTGGCCTTTTTCATGCTGCTCGCCGGGATCAACTTCTCGCTGCACTATCAGCTGCTCAAGGGCGACACCCTGGCCTTCTGGCGGGATTCCGAATGCCGCTTCTTCTTGGCGGCCACGCTCGTGCTCACCCTGGTCATCGCCATCGACATCTACGGTTC
Organism: Desulfobacteraceae bacterium; assembly: GCA_022340425.1. Classification (NCBI taxonomy): domain Bacteria; kingdom Pseudomonadati; phylum Thermodesulfobacteriota; class Desulfobacteria; order Desulfobacterales; family Desulfobacteraceae; species Desulfobacteraceae bacterium. The sequence goes on from JAJDNY010000159.1 coordinate 3,603, forward strand.
GGTTTATGACCAAATCGGTGATGCCCTGCGCTACGCGGTTTTTCAGCTGACCTCGATTCTGACCACTACCGGCTATGCCACCGCCGACTATGAGCAGTGGCCGGCCATGTCCCAGCTGATTTTGCTGCTGTGCATGTTTCTCGGCGGCTCGGCCGGCTCCACCGGCGGCGGCATGAAATGCCTGCGCATCATGGTCTGCTTCAAATACTGCTACAAGGAACTCTTTACCCTGATCCACCCCCACGCCGTTTCGCGGATCAAGATCGGCGGCCGGTCGGTGCCCGACGACGTGGTGCGCAGCGTGCTCGGCTTTCTGGCGCTCTATCTGGGGCTTTTCGCCTTTTCCTCGGTCCTTCTGGCAGGAATCGGGGTGGACTTCATCACCGCCTTCGGGGCCGTGGCGGCCACCATCGGCAATATCGGCCCGGGCTTCGGCATGGTCGGCCCGGTGGAAAACTTCGCCGCCATTCCGGTCCTCGGCAAATGGCTGCTGATCTGGTGCATGCTCCTCGGGCGGCTGGAAATCTATACCGTCATTATCCTGCTGGTGCCCGAGTTTTGGCGTAAATAGGGCTTTTGGCCAAATTTTGGGTTGACATCCGAACCGGATACCGCTATTAGCAGTCTTCCACAGCGGGCCGTTAACTCAGTCGGTAGAGTATCTGCCTTTTAAGCAGAGAGTCGCTGGTTCGAGCCCAGCACGGCCCACCAACGACAGCCAGGTCCCCATCGTCTAGCCTGGTCCAGGACACCGGCCTTTCACGCCGGCAACAGGGGTTCAAATCCCCTTGGGGACGCCAAGCAAATTCCAGCGGTCAACCGAACCCAAGGTTGGCCGCTTTTTTTTGTGGCGCCCCGGGGGAAATACACCGCAGCCGCGAATCTATACCCCCTTGAAACCACCTCCGCCTCTTGGACGCCTTCCGCCCGCAGAGGTTCAATCACCCCAGCGGGGGTCGCCTGCAGGTTGGCTTTTCCCGCCCAACGGGCAGCCTACAGAAAGCGCCTGACAATCAGCAGTCGGGAAGTTGATTGGGCTTTCGCGGAAAAAACCGTATGAAGATCGCGGAATTTCCGCAGGGAGCCCGATGATGATCCGTCAGGGCATCACCGATCCGGGGTTGTCCCCGGTTGGGAGAGGACGCGACGCTTGAGGCCGGTATACCAGCGAAAGCGACCCATCAGCATCCCGTAGCAGACCCGCACCGCGATATAGATCAGGAGAAACGAGGGGAAGTAGTGCACGCTGCGGCCGAGTAGCGGCAAGGCTAAGGGTAGCTCCAGCGGCGCCTCGTTGAAGCGCAGATGCAGCCAGGCCAGGGCGAAGGGCAGCGGCCAGATGGAGACGCAGAAGATCGCCGCGCCCAAGGAGAAGGAGTGGCCGAAGGCGTCCAGCGCCTGGCGGTTGACCGCCCGGTAGCTCGCCTTGTCGCCCATCATCAGGGCCGTCTCGGAAAGCTTCCGGTTGCGCTCCATCTTTTCGGCGATGGTGCCGAGGTAGCGGCGGTTGATAAAGGCGACCAGGGTTGCCGAAAAATCGCCGATCAGCACACACTGCAGGCCGAGGATGGCAACGCCGAGAAGATACCCGGCCATGGAGGCCTCCGGCCAGCGGAAGGGGGCGATCAGCCAGGGGTCGAGAAATAGCAAGAAGCGGGTGAGGGAATTCATGGGAGAACAAGGCTCCGGAGAAGGGACCCCCGGAGCCTTGCTACAGTCCGAAGTGCGTTTCTCTTAAGCGAACATCCGATCAGCTGAAGAATCCTCTCCAAACGTAACGGATACCGACGTAAAATGCCAGGACGATGAACAGCCGCTTGAGCCATTTGTCGGAGAAGTACTTGGAGCTCCATGGGCCGATCACTGAACCGACGGCGATCCCAACCAGCTCGAGGCCGATCAATGCCCAGTCAAACTGCACCCCCTTGGAGATCAGGGTCACGATGCTGGTGATCATGCTGATCAACACCGCCAGGGCCGAGGTTCCCGCCGCCAGGTACATCGGCAAGTCGGTGACGGCGGTGAGAAAGGGCACCAGCAGAAAGCCGCCGCCGACCCCGAGAAACGCGGCAATGGCTGAAATGGCAACACCACCGATGAGGGGGATGAGGGGGTTGAAACGAAACTCGACGCCGTAGAAGGTGAAGACGATCTCGGTTACGCTCATCTTGGTGACCTTGACGCCAAGAGCGGCGGTATCGACCTTCTCACCGCTTTTCTGCTTTTTAACGGCTTCCTCGAAGGCCTGGGCGGCCTGCTTGGCCTTTTTCTTGCCGGCCGCAGCGGCGGCCGAGGTGTCGTAGAGGAGCCAGCAGCCCAGGGCCAGGACAAAGAGCCCGAAGTAGCCCTGATACTGGGAGAAGGAGATCTTGCCGGCGCTCAAGGTGACCGAACCCCAGGCCCCGAGGATCGAGCCGATCCCCAGAATGACCGCCAGCGGCAAAACCAGCCGGCCCATGCGGTAGTAGTTAAACGAGGAGATCAGGGCCGAGAGACCGACCAGAAACTGGTTGGAGCCGCGGATGGAGTCGGTGATGGTCTTGTTGAGCATCGGCGCGGTTTCTTTGAAACTCTTGGCATAGTTGCCCAGTCCGAAGATCGTCATATGGCCGACTCCGGCCATCACCCCGCCGAAGGCGCCGACGGTGGAGAAGATCCAGCCCACCCACACCGCCCAGAAGAAGGCGAGGATCAGGTTGACCTGCGGGCCGCCGGGAATCCCCAGAAACCCCGCCGGCTTGGCGGCATCGATCTGGCCCGCTTCGGTCCCCTGGGGCGCCGCGGCGATGGCCTCCTGAAGCTTGTCGGCCCAGGCCGGCTCCTGCACCAGCCCGAAGACGCAAACCACCAGGGCGGCCAACAACAGATATTTAGTCCATTTTGTCACAGTTCACCTCCTTGAAATATTCCATTGATGGTTGACGGTTAACCTGCTTCCCTGCCGACTCGACCCGCCCAGGTGGAATTTCCCTGCCGTGTTCGGCGATTTTTTCCTAACCGGGCAGCAGAGCCAAGGGCGCGCCCCCTCCGGGCGGTGTCTGAAAACCCCGGCACGCCACTGGCGGACTTGGCTGAACCGGACGCGCGAAACACCTGCCGCAGGGAAATTGACGGCCAGCACTGAAAAGGAAAATACCGCCCGTTGGGCCGGCGCCGGGCAGGTGCCGCCCTACGGGGCCCCGGGAGAGATTGCAGCCTGAACTTGCAGATGCAGATCGGAGCTTAGCTTCTGAAAGTGGGTTAATGTCTAAATTGCGGTTCATTGTCAAGCAAAAAACGGGTCAGCCAAGGCGCTGGCCCATGGCATGATTCATTGCGGCGGAAATCTGGTGAGGAATCGATCGCTGAAAGCTTCCACGTCGGCCGTGTCTTCGAGCCTCTGGTCCAGCAGCCGGGTGAACCCCAACAGAAAACCCAGCATTTCAAGTTTTTTCTCGATGTTACGGGGGGCTATGCCGCGGCGGTTGACATCGATCCCATCGCCCTCGGGGTCGGTTTCGAAGCCATGCGCCCCCAGCACCTGGGATAGAAACCGGATCCGCAGCCGTCTGCGCTCAGGGGCCGCGCCGCCCCCCTTGAAGCGCAAGGCGATATAGTTCTGCTCGGAAACGGGGCCGAACAGGGCGTCGATGACCACAAAGTGATAGCCGAAACGAATGTGGATGTTGAGATAATCATTTGAAATGACGGCGAAACTTGCCAGAATCTGGGAATCGAGGCTGATGATGCCGGCGCTGAGCCGGTCAAACTCCTGCCAGTCAAGATGGCGCAAATTCGAGGACCAGGGAATCTCGGGGTCCCCGAGCCCCTTCCACAGAGCGCGCAGGCCAAGGTTTTGCACCTGCTTCAAAGGAATCCCGCCGCGTCGGGTCAGGCCCTTGGGCCACCGCTTTTCCAGGTCCAGGACATAGAGCGTGACCGGGATTTGGCTGATCAGTTTGCTGGCGCCTGCCCGTCGCATCCCTTTTGAGCCCAGAAAGAACATCTCCTGGACCGCTTTTTCGTGGACGAAGCGCACGATGTCATGGAGCGTCTTGCACCCTTGGGGAACGAAACCGTCAGCCTGAGGGTCCAGCAGGTTGAGGGGCGCGCAGTAATCGAGAATGCGGCCCAGGCGCTTCATGACCGGGCTGTTCTTGGGCAGGCCGCTTTTTTCGCAGGGACTATCGGGAAGCCCCGCCACCGCGCCGGCGAAGACCTTCGCGCTGTCCGCAACGACGGTCACCATCTCCCCGGGTTTCAGGTTTCCGGTGGCCTCCCGGGTGTTGACCAGGGTGGGCACGCCCCACTCCCGCGCAACCGAGACGAAATGCCCGGCCACCGCACCGAGGTCGGTGACCACCGCGCTCAACCGATCCATCACCTGGGCGTATTTGGGGGGGGCGGAGCGGGCCACGAGAACCGAGCCCGTCGGCATATCTTGCAGGTCTTCGAAGGAAGACACCACAAACACCTTGCCCGTACCGATTCCGGAAACTGCCCGGTCGCCTCCCGAAAGTAGAACGGGGTTGGCAACCCCGGACAATTGAATTTGGCAGGAATTTTCGGCTTCCTTTTCCACCTTGAGGGGCCGCGATTGCAGAATCAGCAAGCGGCCCCGGTGGTCCTTGGACCACTCGACGTCCTGGGGGCTTTGGAAAAAGGATTCCAACCGGCGCGCCCAGGCCGCCAGCCGCGCCGCTTCGTGATCGTCAATCGGCGCCGAGTCTTTCTCGTAAACCTCCAGCGGGACGGTTTCAACACCCCCCCGGGCTGAGAGAATTGCCTTGCGGTCCCGTGCGCCCCGGGTCCGGTGGACCACCTCCGACCGGTCCCCCGCCATGGAAAGTTCCAGCACGTCCGGAACCGTGTCGCCCTTGACCAGGAGTTCCCCCAGCCCCCAAATCGCGTAAACGGTGATCCCGGCTTTCGAGGAAGTAAAGGGACTCCGGGAGTAAATGATCCCGCTGGCAGCGGCATCCACCATTTCAAGGGCCAGGACCGCCATGGGCGTATCCCGGTCCAGGAACCCGTTCTTGACTCGGTAGAAGATGGCGCTGGGGGAATATTTGCTTGCAATCACCTCCTTGTAGGCTGCCACCAAGCGGGGCGAATCCACATTGAGAACGGTTTTGAACTGGCCTGCAAACGAAAAGGCAGCGTCCTCCCCCACGGCGCTGCTTCTGACAGCGCAGCGCGCCGCGCCGAAAACGCGGCTGAAAACCTCCCGAATGGCGTTTTCCAGGGCGGGGGGCATGGCGCCGTTCAGGATCAGGGACGTCAAACGGGCCGAGGTCTCTTCCAAGGCCCGCGGTGAATCCGGATCCAGGGTTGCCAGGGCGTTTTCGATTTCCGGGCCGAAACGATTGGTTTCACAAAAGGCGTTGAAAGCCCGGGAGGTGATGACGAAGCCCTTGGGGACCGGCAGGTCGAGTGCTGAAGCGATCTCCGCCAGATGGGAAGCCTTGCCCCCGGCAAGGCCCTCAGCCTGGGGGGGGATCTCCTCCAGGGGCAGAACGAAGGGGGGGGAGGCGTCGGGTTGCGGCAGCTTCAAGCCGAAGGCGCGCACGGCTGAGTCGATGACACGCAGTCGGGAAAAGAGGGCCTGGTAGGATCGCGGCGCCATGACGTCCAGGTGGGCGACCATTTCCGCCACCGCGCCATGGAGGTCTTCGTAGGTCCTGCGGATAGCGTAAAAGTCGGCTCTCTTTTCTTCGTGGTAGAAGCCTTCCAGTTCGGCCATCTTTTCGTGGCTGCGCTGGTCCCACTCCAGGAGCTGCCGGAAAGCTTCGTAGGTTGCTTTCAAGTTTTTGGCAGGCACGAACAGCCGGGTTGCCAGATGTGCGAGATAGCCGCCGAAGGATGTCATGATTCCACCCGTCAAAGGTTCGGCCGGCGCATATCGCGGCATGTGCCGGAACTTGGCAGATAAAGAGCTCGGCACGGGAGCTTCATGATTTTTGAACGCTCATCAAACACGATTGCCTTTGACTCCCTGCCCCGCTCAGGCCAATTCCCGGACCGCTTCGCCCATCAGACGGGCGATGGGCAGCCGGCGGGGGCATCGGGACTCAGCGAGGGTGTAATCCTGCCGTGTCAGCTGCTGCCGGATGGCATCGGGGATGGCGGCAAACCGGCGCCGGGCGTCTTGCCGGTCCCCGTAGCTTCTGGCATACATGAGATAACGCATGACGTCGCTCACGGGAAGTTTGCCGGCGACGGCGTTCTCGCAGATCTGCGAGCAGCCGGCGCAGTAATCCGAGAATGTCTCACGGGCGTAGCGCTCCAGGTGCTGCCGCTCGTTTTCCGAGAGCGACGTGCGGTCCACGGCGGCGGCGATGTTGGCCATGAGGATCGACATGGTCGGCATCTGGGAGCAGATGGATGAAATCTGGGGGTTTTCCCAGACCGCCTTGAGTTTGGCCTGCTTGTCGCTAAACCCCTTCTGAAGAAAGCGGCCGGCCAGTTCCAGTTCCCGGGAAGAGGCGCTGCTCACAGCACCCCCACCCTGGGTTTTCATGGCGGTCAAACCGATGCCGGCATCCACGCAGGCCGCCACCGCCTCTTTCATTTTCTCCTCGTGCATCAGTCTGAAATTGTAGGTCGTCATGATGCCGTCGATCCAGCCCAGCCCGGCGGCGTCCAGCAGGCATCGCGCCATGTTGGAATGGGTGGAAAAACCGAAGAGCCGGATCTTGCCCGCCGCCTTCTGCTCGGCCGCCCAGGCGCGCATCCCGCTGTCCATTTCGGCGGCGCTGCTGACCGCGTGGACGAAAAAAAGATCGATATGCTCGGTGTTCATCCGCTGCAGGGAGGTGGCCAGGTCCCGGCTCATGCCCCGGCCATTGCGGGCGGTGGATTTGGTAACCAAAAAGATCTTTTGGCGTTCCTCGGGGTAGCGCTTGAAGAACTGGCCGATGCCTTCTTCGCTGCGCCCGCCGCTGTAAACATGGGCGGTGTCCCAGTAAGTGGCCCCCCAGCGTATGGCCTGCTTGAGCAGGGTCTGGTTGGAGGGGATGTCGAACATGCCCCCCAGGGATAAAATGGGGACCTGGATGCCGGACCTGCCGAAGGGCCGCGTGGGAATCGCAGGGTTCTCCGCTGCCTGAAGCGGGTCGGCGGCCTGCCCCCGGTTGCGCCCCGCAAGGGGCGCCAGCACGGAGCCCACCCCGGCGGCACCGGCAACTTTGATGAAGGACCGACGGGATATGGATTTGTCTTTTTTTTGCATGGCTTCACCTCGTTTTTTTGGGGGCAGCCCCCCGTGCCTGCCCTGGTTTCTGAAAAACGCCCCCCACCCTGCCCCGCTGCCCTTCACGTGAGGGCGCTGTGGATGGGACCATCCCGATTGCACCCCGTTCGCTGCCGGGGGCCCAGGCAGAGCCCGATCCGAGCTCACAGCAACAGGCGGTGGCGTGCCTGCCGGGTTTCGTTTTCGGCCGTTACCCGAATGGCGCGGCGTCCCTTGACCGGGCATTCGTGTTCGCAAACCCCGCAGCCGATGCACTGGGCCGGGTCCACGAAGGGCCGCTGCAGCCGCACCAGCAGCGTGAGCCGGTCTCCCGCTGCGGCCGTCTCGGCCCAGGGGCTGTCCGCCAGGGTGATGCCGCCGGGACCGATGGCGACGATCCTGGCCGGGGGCCGACTGTCGCCGCCGTCAATGGTAACAAAATAGTCCCCGGTTGCAAACCGTTCGGAAGGCAGTGCCGGGCCTTCAACCAGCAGCCGGTTGTCCGCCATCGCTTGAAAGACCAGCGCGCCGCCCAGGCGAACCGGCTCGTAGACCTCGCGGGTGAAGATCGCCTTGGGGCTGACCGGGCAGTTTTCCTGGCAGACGATGCAAGGGCGGTCCATCGCCCAGGGCAGGCAACGGCCCCGGTCGACAAAGGCCGTGCCAATGCGGATGGGGCCTCGGGATGCGAAATCGCCCCGGCCCAATCGCTCGTCCAGCGAAATCGGGCGGATGGCCGCGGTGGGGCACAGGTTGCCGCAAGCAATACAGCCCTGCTGACAGCCGCTGGTGCCCATGCGGAAATTGAGCATCGGGGTCCAGATGCCTTCAAGGCCGGCCTGGGTCCCGGCCGGGTGGATGA
>JAJDNY010000160.1 GCA_022340425.1 Desulfobacteraceae bacterium
CTGAATGATTTCCGGCAGAGCAGGTCGATCAGCTCCTGTTTCATCCCACCACCCGCGCCCACGGCTGCCAACGCCGGGCCCGTATTGATTTAAAACCGAATTTTCGATAAAAAAAGCCTCCACCGAAACGGAAGAAGCCTGTTTAATGGGATTCCAGTGGAGGCTCCAAGTTAAGGAAAACTGGAAACAGCACTCCTTGAACTTGTGAAGGGTATAGCAAGGATCGGCTTCAGGGTCAAATTTTAATCATATATATGCACCTTATGACACCCAACTATCAAACGCCGCTGGCAGCCGTGGATGGGACCGGCAGCGGGGCGGTCTTGCCCGGCGTTGAACGGCAAGCGATCCTGCGCTTGTTCGGTGTGCACCGCCGCTACGGGGCGCTCAACGCCCTGAACGACATCACCCTGGATATTTTTCCGAACGAGTTCGTGTTCATCACCGGCCCCAGCGGTGCTGGCAAATCCACCCTGCTCAAGCTGCTCTACCTGGGGGAGCCGGCCTCCGAGGGCCAGATCCTGGTGGACGGGTTGAACCTGGCCCGGATTTCGCGCAAGGGCATTCCCGAGCTGCGGCGCAGGTTCGGCATCATCTTTCAGAACTACCGCCTGATTCCGACGCGGTCGGTTTTCGCCAACGTCTCCCTGGTGTTGGAGGCCATGGGCCAGAAGGAGCCCCTGATCCGCAAGAAGGTTCACAGCGTCCTGCGGACCGTCGGCCTCGAGGACCGCGGCGGTGCGCTGCCGCCGACACTCTCCGGCGGCGAGCAGCAGCGCGTGGCGGTGGCGCGCGCCATCGTGGGCAATCCGAAGATCCTCCTGGCCGACGAGCCCACCGGCAGCCTGGACCCCTCCGCGGCCGCCGTCATCATGGCCCTGCTGCAGCGCTACCACCAGCGGGGGGCCACGGTGGTCGTCGCCACCCACGACCACGAGACTATCCGCCGCACCCCCGGACGCGTCATCCAGCTGGAGCGGGGCCGGCTGTTGTCCCAGCCCGCGGCGGAGGCCCCATGAGCCGGCCTTTGAAGCGCGCCCTGGTGGAAATCCGCGACAACCGCTTCCTCAATGCGATCACCGTCGCCACCATCGCCCTGGCCATCCTGATATCCAGTGCTTTCGGCCTGTTTTTCGTCAATGCCAGCCGCTTGATGACCCTCTGGCAGCAGGGCGTGAGGGTCATGGTCTACCTGCAGCCGCAGGTCGCCGAGGACGCGGTGCAGGACCTTCAGCACCGGTTGGAGGACCTGCCGGAGGTGGGTAGCGCCGTTTTCATTTCCAAGGAAGAGGGTCTGGCCCGCCTGCGGGAGCAGCTGCAACACCAGCTCTCGCTTATTCACAACCTCAAGACGAACCCGCTGCCGCATGCCTTCGAGGTGCAGCTGCGGCCTGAAATGCGCGACTGGGCGGCGGTGTCGCAGTTGGCGGACGTAATCCAAAAACTTCCGGGGGTCGACGAAGTCGAGTACGGTCAGGGCTGGCTGGAGCGCTTGGCGGCGATCCTGCGGCTCTTCAAGCTGACCGGGTTGGGGATGTGCGGTCTGTTTTTCCTGGCAACGGTCTTGATCGTGGCCAACACCACCCGGCTGGTTTTGTACGGCCGCCGGGAGGAAATTGAAATCATGCGGCTGGTGGGGGCATCCGAAGGTTTTATCCGGACGCCGCTTTACCTGGAGGGTATGCTTCAGGGGGTGATGGGCGCCGCCGCCGGGCTGGCAGGGCTGCTGGCGGGGCACCTTTACCTCAGCGCCCAGATCGCCCCGGGACTTCTGCCCGGTCGATTTGAAGTGCGTTTTTTTTCGCCGGCACTGGCAGCCGCCATCCTGGGCGCCAGTATGCTGGCCGGCTGGCTGGGGAGCTATCTGTCCCTCAGACAGCAGTTGAAAACCTGAATTGCCCCGGGAAAGGGCAGCTCAGCAGGCGATGCGACGATGGGGTTTTTGGGGGCGAGGCGACATCACCCGTGCTGGATCGGCTTGGCCGTTGTGGTCACAGGCTTGGTGGTCTATGGTCTGCCGGCCGCAGAAGCGGCCGAAGCGGTTGGCATCGTGACCGCCACCGGGCTGAACCTGCGCGAGGCGCCCCAGCACCGTGCGGCCATTCTACTAACCCTGCGGAAGGGAGACGCCGTTCGCATCCTGGGGGAAACCGCGGGATGGCTGAAAGTCGACCATGAGGGCGCGACCGGCTACGTCAAGCACAACCCGCGATGGGTCAAGCTACTCACCGCCGAAAGCGCGGCCCAGGCCGACGCGCACGAACGCAGCCTGCTGGCGCGCGCCATCGCCGCCCTAACAGGCAAACTCGAGGGGCGCAAGGCCAAGCTCGCCGATGAGATTCGGCACGAAAAGGAGGTGCTGGAGCGCCTCAACCACATCAACCGCGAGCTCAACCGCACAACGCGCCAGGTTCGGGCCCAAAGGGAAGCCCTGGAAGTCTTGAGCGCCGACATTCAACACAACCGGCAGGAAATCAAAGCGCTGGAGGAGCGGATTGGGGAAACCGAGGCCCAGGCCTCCCGGCGGCTGGTGGCGCTCTACAAACTCTCGTGGATCGGGCAGGTCCAGTTTTTGCTTAACGCCGCCTCAATCAGCGAATTTTTCGAACGAAAAAGAGCGCTTAATAATATTCTCGCCCATGACGACAAGGTGTTCAGCAGCCTGCTGCGGGACTACGAGCGGTTGACCGCGCTGACGGGCCGGCTGGAGGCCCGGAAGGCCGAAAAACAACACAAAACCGAGGCCTTAAAAGAACAGTTGGAGGATCTTGAAGCCACCAAGAACCACCGCATGCGTCTGCTGGCCGAAATCCGCAGCCAAAAATCCCTTGAACTGGCCGCCATTGAATCCCTCAAAGCCTCGGCCGCGGCACTGGACGGCACGGTTCAGGCGTTATTGCGGCAGCCCCACCCCCCGCAGGCGGAAATTTTGAATGGGGATGGTTTCGCATCTTTTAAGGGGTTGCTAAAAATGCCCGTTGAAGGTAAAATAGTTAAGTTTTTCGGACCTTACAAAAATCCAGGCTTCGATGGGATGAATTTTCGAAGCGGCATCGAGATCCAGGCGCAGCGGGGCGAACCCATTCGTTCGGTTGGTGCTGGCAGGGTTCTTTTCGCCAGCTGGTTCAAGGGGTTCGGCAATATGATGATCATCGATCATGGCAACAATTATTGCACGGTCTACGCCCACGCTGAGGAATTGTTCAAACAGACGGGCGACGCCGTTCTGGCACAGGAAGTCATCGCCACGGTCGGAGACACGGGTTTATCGCCGCAGCCCGGTCTGTATTTCGAGGTGCGCCATCAGGGCAAACCCATGAACCCGGCGGCATGGATCCATCAACGCGGCTGACAAGGAGCTGGCCGAATGACGCGAAAATCAGGACGCTACATCAGGCTTTGGCTGTTTTTGGCCGTCGCCGTCATCTTTTGGAGCATCGGGGCGGGGTTCAGCCGCGACCTGGGGGCCAGCAACGACGAAACCTACAAAGGTCTCAAACTCTTTTCAGACGTCCTTGAACTGATTGAAAAAAACTACGTCGACGCCGTGGATACGACCGATCTGATCCACAAGGCCATCCAGGGCATGGTTCAAAGCCTGGACCCCCACTCCGCGCTGCTACCCCCCGATGCCTATGAAGAATTGCAGATCGACACCCAGGGGGAATTCACCGGCATCGGAATCCGCATCACCTTGCGCAACGGTTTCGTCACCGTAATCTCCCCGATCGAGGGCGCCCCCGCCTTCAAGGCCGGCATCAAAGCCCAGGACCGGATCATCAAGGTGGACGGGGAACCCACCACCGATCTGCGCAGTGCCGTGATGATGATGCGCGGCCCCAAGGGAACCGAGGTGGTGGTGACCATTGTGCGGGAAGGTGCCGCCGGCCCGATGGATTTCAAACTCATCCGGGATGTCATCCCCATCGAGAGCGTGCGGGCCCTGGAGATCAAGCCCGGTTACGGTTACGTGAGGGTCACCAACTTCCGCGACAAAACCACCGAAGACCTGCAGGCCGCGCTGAAAAAGCTGGAGTCCGCCAAGACCCCGTTGCGGGGCCTGGTGCTGGATCTGCGCAACAACCCCGGCGGGCTGTTGAATCAGGCCGTGGAGGTTTCCGATCTGTTTCTCAAAGAGGGCGTCATCCTCTCAATCCGGGGCCGTCAGAACACCCACACCAAAGTGTTCAAGGCCACCGCCGCCCCCGCTGCCGGCAGGGACTACCCGATGGTGGTGTTGATCAACGGCGGCAGCGCCAGTGCATCGGAAATCGTCGCCGGGGCCCTTCAGGACCACAAACGGGCGCTTATCCTCGGCACGACCTCTTTTGGCAAGGGGTCGGTCCAGACCGTGGAGTCCCTGCGCGACGGTTTCGGGTTGAAATTCACCATCGCCCGCTACTACACGCCCAACGGCCGCTCCATCCAGGCCAAGGGCATCGAACCGGATATCGTGGTGCCGCACCATGTGCCGGAGGAAAAAAGCGCCACGACGGAAGACCGCCTGGTAAAGGAAAAGGACCTTAAAAACCACCTGGAAGAGGAGCCGCCCGGGGATGCGCTGGAAAGCGAAGAGGGGCCCGGTCCGGCCCAAGAGCCCGCACAAGAGGCCCCGGAAATCGAAACCTTGGAGGGCACCTTGACCACCGCAGGGCTGGAGGCCGACAACCAGGTCGTTCGGGCCATGGAAATTTTGATCAGCTACGATATTTTCAAAAATATGAAGGGCTGAGCCCGGATATTACCGGGCCCGCCATGAGCCGGCGGGCAGCTGCGCGTAAGCCTGCCCGTCGCTACCTTGCCCATCCACCTGAAGGCGGATGGGCAATCCTGTTTGGCGGCGCTTTGAACCGACCCCAGCGGGGTCGACCTGATTTTCCCGTCAGCTTTCCATCCCGCGGCCAACGCGGGGCAAACGCGCCCCGGCGCGCTGCGAGAGACCCATGGCCAACACCAAGCCCAAAGCCAAAACGAAACAACGCAAAACAGCGCCCCGCCCCCGGAGCCGCAAGCGACCGACAGCCTCACCGCTGAGGCGCCATTTGCCCAGAGTCCTCATTGCGCTGAGCGCCCTGGTTGTGTTGGTGATCATCGCGGCGGTTGCCGCCCGCCATTACATTCCATCCAAACCCCAGCGCACTGCCGCAGCGCCCCCGGTGACCAAGCCGCCGACACCGATCACGCCCAAGACGATCAAGCCGGCGCCGGCCAAACCGAGGCCTGCGGCCCCGCCCAAGGCTTCCAAAACGCCGACCTACGAAATTTTTCCCCCCGAAGAGCACCGTGCCCCGAAACCGAAGCCGCCCATCTCAAGGCCCGCTCCACCCCCGGCCGAGCTCCCCCGGGTGGCCCTGATCATCGATGATATCGGCTACGACCACGGCCTGGCGACCAAATTCATGGACCTCGACACCG